>CAXTMX010000001.1:0-8175 GCA_964245585.1 uncultured Sphingomonadaceae bacterium
GTTGATCTCCGCGGCGGTGCCGGCATCGATCAGGGGCTCTCCGGCGGCGGTTTGGACCGGGCGGGAAGCGGGCGGGAAGGGCCGGTCGAGCTCGGCCCGGGCGGCATCCGGCCTGCCCTGGTTGAGCAGATGGAGCGCCATGAAGTTGCGGCGCAGCCGCAGCTGGACCGGGTCCGCAGTCGGAATCCTCGCCGTCTGCGCGAACAGCGCGTCGGCTTCGGCGAAGTCGCCGAGGTTGGAACGCTGCAGCGCCCGGTTGACGACATATTCACCTAGCAGGTTGGCATCCTTCCCGTCGCGGCTGTTGCGCTCCAGCAAAGTGTCGAAGAATTCGGAGGCCTCGGCATAGGAGCCGCTATTGTTGCGCCGATAGCCTTCGGACAGCGCCTGCTCGACGTCGAGGCTCCCCGCCTGGACGCGCGCGAAGGCGGCGGGGTCGCCGGCGGCGGTGGTCGCGACCGAGACTTCCCCGGCGATGATGCGGTCGGCCACGATCGTGCGCAGGCCGAGCTGAAGCGCCGAATCATAGCCGGCCAGCCCTTCGGCGACATAGGTCGTGCGATCCCGCGAGACGCGGTAGACCCGATAGCCGAGCTGACCGGAGGAAGTGGTGCATTCGTTCGTCGCGACCGGTCCCAGCCCGGAAACCGTGCCCGTCTGGGCGTCCGCGCACCGACTGTCGGGGCGAAGCGCTGCGAGGCGTGCGGCGATCTCGTCCGCGCTGCCCCGCAGCGCATAGAGCCGCCCGACCGGCGCTGCCGCATCGCGACAGACGATGGTATAGGCGCGGTCGAACATTCCCTTGATCGCGGGGCCGGCGACGTTGCTCTGCACGCGGCACAGCGCGCCTCTGCCGGAACCGAGCGTGAAACTGTCCTGAATGCTCGGCTTCGCCGGGGCACCGAGCGCAGTGGCCGAAAGAATGAGCGATGACGTGATCGCCACGCCGATGAGATGCCAGAATGTCCGCAAGGCCGCCTCCCCTCAAACTCGTCGAACGCGCTCGGCTGGCAGGGCGGCCTTACCGCATTCGGATCGCCGTCGCCCCACGCGCGAATCGCGCCCGAAGATACAGAAGAGGGCGGCATTGTCTATTCGGGCGGTTGGGGCAGACCTTACGTTCGACGTCCGGCTGCTGACGGGTCTGTGACCCGAAAACCACCATGTCAGACAATGCGCCGGGCCGGTCGTGTGAAGATACTTGCCTCTCGCTCATTCTAGAGAATTATACTATCGCTATGGTAAATGCCGACGAAACCAATTGTCGGGGCGAGGAGCGGAAGTTAGCAAGAGGAAGATAGTCTCGCGACCGATCGGAAACGGCGCGGGGTGGTCGCTTAAACGTTCGGGGGTACGTCGTGACTGATCGATTGAGTGGCCTAGACCCCGACATCCACGCCGAAGCGACGCAGGCCTCGGTCAATCAGCTCGCGAGCCCGGAGATCGAAGGCCGTCGCCGGCACCGCTTCGATCTGGAACAGCTCGACGTCCGCTGGGACGAGGCGGCGCAGACCTTATGGTCGTTTATGACTCCTACCGGTCGGCCGAACTTCAATCGGGCGATGCTCAGGGACCTGCAGGCGTGGCAGCAGGAGATCGAGCGGGTGTTCGCGCCCGGCGGCGAGCCGATCAAATATGTCGTGCTGGGCTCGCGCTTCCCCGGCGTCTTCAATCTCGGCGGTGATCTCGATTATGTCGCGGCGCGGATCATGGAGCGCGACGCCGCGGCGCTGATCGCTTACGGCAAAGCGTGCGTCGGCGTCCTCTATGAGAATATGATCGGACTCAATCTGCCGATCGTCACTATTGCCCTGATCCAGGGAGACGCTTTCGGTGGAGGATTCGAATCCGCTTTGTCGTTCAACGTGCTGGTGGCGGAGCGCGGCGCGCGCTTCGCGTTGCCTGAAACCGCGTTCGGCATGTTTCCGGGCGTCGGCGCACACTCTTTTCTGACGCGTCGTCTGAACGCGGTTCAGGCCGAGCGGCTGATGACAAGCGGGGCGATTTATACGGCAGAAGAGATGTATGAGCTCGGGCTGGTCCATGTCCTCGCCGAGCCTGGCGAGGGCGAGCGGGCCGTCGTCGAGTATATCGATCGCAACAGCAAGCGCCAGACCGGCCATCGCGGAATTTATCGGGCGGCTCGCCAGGTCAATCCGATCACCCTCGCGGAGCTTCACTCGATCGTCGAGATCTGGGCCGATACCGCGCTCAGCTTGCGGCCGCAGGACGTCAAGCTGATGCGCCGCCTGGTTGACGCCCAGGCTAAGCTGTTTTCCGAGCGCGCAGTTGTTTCGGGATGATTGAGACGTCTTCGGGAACATTCTGACCGGGTTCCGGCGGAGCTTTCTCGCGCGCCAGATATTCCAGAATTCGTGCCTGCGTCATGGGCCGGGCAAAATAATAGCCCTGGCCTCCCACGCAGCCATGTTCACGAATGTAGTCGAGCTGCCGCTGGGTTTCGATCCCTTCGGCGACGACTGTCAGGTTGAGCGATTCGGCGATTCCCGAAACCGCTTGAATGACGGCTCGCGCCTCGCTGCTGCGATGAATGTCGGCGGTGAACGATTTGTCGATCTTCAGCGTATGGAATTTGTATTTGCACAGGTAGCTGAGTGAGGAATAGCCGGTGCCGAAGTCGTCGAGCGACAGACGAATGCCTACGCGGTGGAAGTTGTCGAGGATGATCTTGATGTTGGGATTGTCCTCCACGAGCACCGTCTCGGTGATCTCGAGCTCGAGCCGCCGCGGCGGCAGACCTTGCTTGATCAATGCTTCGTGAACGAGCGGCGGGAGGTCCCGGCCCTTGAGCAGCGCGGGGGAAATGTTGACGCAAACCGAGACGTCGCGCGGCCAAGCCATGGCCGCCGCACAGGCCCTGTTGAGCGCCCATTCGGTGATCGCGCCGATCTGGCCCGTGCTTTCGGCGATCGGGATGAACGCGCCGGGGCCGATCTCGCCGTGAACGGGATGATACCAGCGGAGCAGCGCCTCGCAGCTCTCCGTCCGGCCGGTTGCGATATTGACGATCGGCTGAAAGTGCACTTCGAGCTCATTATTCTCGATCGCCTGCTTGAGGTCGCGTTCGATGCGTTTGGTTTTTAAAAGCCGTTCTTCCATTTGCGGATTGAACGGCATCACGCAGTTGCGCCCGCGCGATTTAGCTTCGTAAAGCGCCATGTCGGCATGACGCAGGAGATCGTCTGCCGAGGTGACGTACAGCTCTGATACCGACACGCCGATCGATGCGCTGATATCGATAATCGTGCCGTCTGCGGTCTCCGGCCGGCCGAGCGCGGCGCGCATGTCTTCGGCGAAGGTCAAAGCGGTCTCGGCATCGGACACAGGCTTGACGACGATGAATTCGTCCCCGCCGAATCGGGCCAGCATGCCATCGGTGCCGGCCAGACGGACCAGCCTTGCGGCGACGGCATTGAGGACGACATCGCCGGCAGCGTGGCCCAAGGTATCGTTGATCTGTTTGAAGCCGTCGAGATCGATCCAGATCAGCGCCACCGGCTCATTGCTCGTTCTCAGCAAGTTTTCGAGATTCTGCTTGAGGGTGATGCGATTGTCGATGCCCGTCAGCGGATCGGTGCGGGCAAGTTTCTCGTACACGCTGGCGAGATTGAGCTTCTCCTGCCGTTCGATGAACGCGCCGAGCACGGTGTGATAGGTCTGCAAGGTGATATCGATGATCACCGCGACGTACATCACGTTGATGAGAGCAAGCAGAAGATTGAGCGTGGAAGGATGGAGGATCAGGGCGAGGCTGAGCGGCAGGGCGCACAGCATCAGCTGGCCCACCGCGATCATCGGCCGGCCCGTATTGCGGCCCGCAGCACCGGCGGCGTAGCCGGTCGATACCGCGCCGGCGAGGAGATGAAGGCTGAGATCGTCGGTGCAGACGATCGTCAAAAAGGTCAGCTGGCCGAGCAGCCCGGCGTATGCCCAGGCGCCGAGATCGTAGATGATTTCCCACCTCGCTTCGGCCGCCGTGGCCGATCCGCGCTTGAACATGCTGAAGCTGATCACACGCAAGGCGCCAGCAAGTCCCAGCAGCAGGGCGGAGGCGGCCAGCCACAGATTCTGGCTGCGATAGGCGATCAGGCCCGCGGTTGAGACGCCGGAGGCCGCGCCGATCGCAAGCGACAGCTTCGAGGCATAGAGCGTATCGAGCAGAGCGATACGCACTTCCTTGCTGATTTCGCGGTCTACCGCGCGGACGCGGAATATGTTCAGCAGCATTATCGTGCGTCGCCGCCGCAGCGCCGAGCTGCGCCGCATTGGCTTGGCGCCGATCGACCGCTGGGTTCACCCAACAGGCCTGCGTCATGGAGGCGAGCACCGGTCAAGGGGTCGGCGCGCGTTCGAGGACCACCGTACGCGGCGGCGCGGCTGGCGCAGAGGCCACATCGCTCGACGCCGGACTTGGCCAAGGGCTGCGGCTGTGCGGCCATTTCGTTGATACGTTCGACATGTCTCTGTCCCGTTATCCCGGGAGTAAGCGAGCGTACTTTACAACCCTTTAAAATCAGCGATTTTTCGGCCAAATGATTTCGGATTTGACGAACTTCGGGTTAGGCGCGTCGGCAGCTCGTTCGAAGCACAGCAAAGCTGCCGGGGCGCCGAAGCCGTCAACGCGGGCGTATCGACCCACGAAACGGGTGCAGTCGCGCGACAGGAAGAGCGACCAAACCTGGCCGTCCTCGTCCATCAGCTGAAGCTTCGCGCGGCGGGACGCATCGCGCCCGCCGGGGCCTGGCTCATCTCTGCGCGTCACTTCAGCATGGCTAAGGCATGAAGATTGATAAAGTATCACCTGCGCGACGGAGGAGCCCGGGAGGATCGGACGGGTGATTGCGGAAAGCAGCACCCTCGAGCCCGGGCTCGACCGCTTCCTCGTCGAGGCTCGGCTAAAGGGCGTCGCGCGCTTCGCAGCGGCGCACCCGGGCATCCGCGCATAAGCGCAGGATCGGCGCCGCGTCTTCCGACACGCGCGGGTTGGTCAGCTCGGCGACGCCGATCCGAGCCGAGGATCGATGTCTCGTAGCGGACCGACGAAGCCGGTGGCGATGCAACCGTCGGTTCCAGGGCGCGTTGGGTCAGCTTACATCAGGGCATCATCATGACTCATCAGCCTCCGCTTCCCGCCGCGTCTACCGCCCCTTATCCATCGCATCCCGCTTCGCCGGAAAACCTCCGCGAGCAGCCGGCCGAACAGCGGAACGAGATCGTCGAAACCCACGAGACGGAGGGCATACGCGCGGTTTCGGCGCGGCGCTTCGGGATCGGCGCGGCGGTCGGGATCGGCTCGGCGGCGATCGCCGCCGCCTTGCTGTACGTCCGCGGCAAAGGTGGCATGGGCGCGACCGGCAGGAACGCGAAAAAAGGCGGCGAAAAGCGCAAGCATTCAAGCGACGACAAAGGCAAGCGCGGCGAGGCCGACCGCAGCCGCGTCGCGGCCGGCGAACAATATGAGGTGAGCTACTTTGCGCGGCGCCACAAGATAACCGCGGCTCAGGCGCGAGAGATCATCGCCGAAGCGGGTTCGGACCGCGAGGCCGCCAATCGCCTGGCGGAGCGGCGCAAGCAGAGCTAGCGTGCGCACGGCGGACGCCCTTCTTCACCTCGGATTGCTCGAAGACGAGGCGCTCAGACTCGATCAAGCTGCGCTCGAGCTGGCGGCGCTGGACCATCCTGCGGCTGATCTTGCATCCTGCGACCGTCTGATCGGCGAGATCAGCGCGCTGGCGGGCAAGGTGTCTGCGCACACCGCCGAGGATCGCGCATCAGCCCTCGCCGGCATCATCGCCGGGAAGTTCGGCTTCACGGGCGACCGCGAAAGCTACGACGACCCCCGCAACGCGGACCTGATCGCGGTACTGGCCCGTCGCCGGGGGCTGCCGGTGAGCCTGGCGATCCTCTACATCGCGGTCGCGCGGCGCGTCGGCTGGTCGGCCGATGCGCTGAACACTCCGGGCCATGTGCTGGTGCAGATCGGCTCCGATACCGCACCCGTGCTGATCGATCCATTCAACTACGGCCGGCGCATCGAACGCGAGCAGTTGGGGGACCTGCTGTCGCAGATTCTCGGTCGAGTGACGATTCCGACGTCCGAACATCTCGCGCCGATGTCCAACCGGGCGATATTGGTCCGGTTGCTGATGAACCAGGCGACCCGGGCCGAGGCCGGCGGCGACAGCCGGCGGGCGCTCTTGCTCTACGAGCGCATGACGATCGTTTCGCCGGCCAGCGTCCATAGCTGGTGGGAGCGCGCCCGCCTCGAGCGCGCCGCGGGCGACGGGCCTGCCGCGCGGCGCAGCCTCGCCGCGATGCTCGAGATGGTCCGCGACCCGGGATTGCGAAATCACGTCAGCGCGACCCTCGACGCGTTGGCCGATAAAATGTGAATCAAGGGCGTCTGTTCCGCTCTCAATGAAGGTCGCTCGCTCATGGCCATCAAGGCAATTCTGTTCGATATCGACGGCACGCTGGTCGACAGCAACGACATGCACGTGCTCGCCTGGGAGGAGGCCTTTGCGGGCGCGGGCGCCAGCTTCGATCGCCAAACCATCCACGATCAGATCGGCAAGGGCAGCGACATGCTGATCCCGACGCTGCTTCCCGACAGCGACGAAGGGACCCGGGACAAGCTCGCGGACGCGCATGGCGCCGCGTTCAAGGCCCGGTTCCTCGACGCCGTGCAGCCTTTTCCCGGAGCGCACGACCTGCTCGCTCATGCGGTGAAGGCCGGGCAGAAGATCGTCCTCGCGTCGTCCGCCTCCAAGGGCGAACTCGATCATTATCTCGATCTGCTCGACGCTCGCGATCTGGTGAGCGCCACGACCAGCGCCGACGACGTCGCGAACACCAAGCCCGCGCCGGACATCTTCGCTACCGCCCTCGAAAAGCTGGCGCCGCTCGACGCGAGCGAGGTCGTCGTGGTCGGCGATACGCCCTACGATATCGAGGCGGCGGGCAAATGCGGGATCGCCGCGGTCGGCGTGCGTTCGGGCAAGTTCGGGGACGACGTGCTGCTCGGTGCCGGCGCCATCGCGCTCTACGATGATGTCGCGGCCCTGCTGCGCGACTATGACAGCTCGCCGCTTGCCCCTGCGTCCGCCTGAACGGCGCGGCTTGTAAAAAAATACGGTTTTGGAGGCCCGAGCCGGAATCGAACCGGCGTGCAAGGATTTGCAGTCCTCTGCGTAACCACTCCGCCATCGGGCCGGCGGCGTGGCTGATGCGGCGCGGGGCCAGCCGTGTCAACCGCGCAGCCCCGCGCATCGTCTGCGCTACTTGCTTGAAGCTCGGGAACCGAGCGGATAGAAGCGCTCCGTCGCGTGATGCTGGGTTGCGCGGCGAAGATGGTGCGGCGGGGTCGATGACCGATAGTTTCGAGACTATGCGCCGTGCGATGGTGGCCAGTCAGCTGCGTACGAATGCCGTCACCGACGCTGGCGTGCTGGCGGCGATGGGAAGGGTGCCGCGCGAGGCCTTCGTGCCCGCCGCGCGGCGCGCCGCCGCCTATGTCGATACGGTCGTGCCGCTCGAGAACGGTCGTGCGCTCAATCCGCCGATGACCATCGGCCGCCTCCTCAGCGAGGCCGCGCCGCGCGCCGGCGAGCGCGCGCTCGTCGTCGGTGCGGGGACGGGCTATGCGGCGGCGGTGCTGGCCGAGATCGGCGTCGCGGTGACGGCGCTCGAGACATCCGACGCGGCTCGCCCGCCAAGCGGCGCGGCGGTCACCGCGGTCACGGGACCGCTGGCCGAGGGCTGGCCGGGGGCGGCGCCCTATGACCTGATCCTGGTCGACGGCGCGATCGAGGAGATTCCCGACGCCCTGGTCGAGCAGCTGCGCGACGGCGGCCGGCTCGCGACGGCGCTGATCGAGCGCGGCGTGGCCCGGCTGGTGATCGGACGGCGCGCCGGCGGCGGTTTCGGTACGGTGGCGGTGACCGACGCCGAGGCGGCGCCTCTGCCTGGCTTCGCCGCGACGCCGGCTTTCACCTTCTGATGGGAGGCTCCCCGCGAATGCGGCTGTTGTCGAGCGCGGCGATCGCGCTGTGCGGGCTGATCGCCGGGGCGGCACAGGCCGACACGCTGCGCGAGGCGCTGGCCCAGACCTATAAGGCCAATCCGACGCTGACCGGGGCTCGCGCAGCGTGTCGG
>CAXTMX010000001.1:8185-38303 GCA_964245585.1 uncultured Sphingomonadaceae bacterium
GCGCAGGTCGCGGCCGTCCAGGGCGTCGGGACGGCCGGCGGACCACCGGTCAACCTCTTCGTCAACGTCGAACCGGCGGCCCTGCGCGGCGGCCGGGTCGAGCTCCTCCTCGACGCCCTGCGCCAGGCCGAGGGCCGGCCCTCGCTCGCCGTCAACGCGGGCATCAACCAGGATTTCAATGGCGTCGGGCAGTTCAGCAGTGAAGGCCGATCCCTCACCGGCGGGGTCAATGTCGGGCTGCCGCTGTTTACCGGCGGGCGCGTCGGCGGGCTGGTGCGCGGCGCGCAGGCGCGGGTCGAGGCGGGGCGCGCCGATCTGCGCGGGGTCGAGGGCGACGTCTTCACCGAAGCGGTCGGCGCTTATATGGACGTGATCCGCGACCGATCGATCGTCGAGCTCAACCGCAACCAGGTCAAGGTGCTCGAGACCAATCTCCAGGCGAGCCGGGACCGCTTCGAAGTCGGCGATCTGACGCGCACGGACGTCGCACAGTCCGAGGCGCGGCTCGCCGGCGCGCGCAGCCAGCTCGCGACCGCCGAAGGCCGGCTCGCCGGCAGCAACGAGAATTATCGCCGCGTGATCGGAAAGTTCCCCGAGAGCCTGCAGCCCCCGCCGCCCTTGCCGGCGCTGCCGCCGACGTCCGACCAGGCGGCGCAGATCGCGCTCGCCAACAATCCCGATCTGCTTGCGGTCGCGGCGTCTGCGCGGGCTGCGGGGTACGACGTCACCGTCGCGCGCGCCGCGCGCCTGCCGACGCTGTCGGCGACGAGCGGCGTCAATTATACCAACCGGCTGGGATCGAATCCGACCGGGGTCAGCAGCCTCGTCCCGTCCAGCGCGATCGACAACAGTTTCGCCACCCAGTCGGTCGGTTTGACCGCGCGCCTGCCGCTCTATCAGGGCGGCGCCGCCGGAGCGCGCGTCCGCCAGGCGCAGGCGGCCGAGAGCCAGACGCTCGAGCAGACCATTGCGGTCGAGCGTTCCGTCATCGCCCAGGCGCGCGCCAACTTCGCCAGCTACAAGGCGGCGCAGGAAACGATCGCCGCGAACGACAAGGCGGTCTCGGCCAACCAGCTCGCGCTGGAGGGCGCGCGGGCGGAGAACAGCGTCGGCACGCGCACCGTGCTCGACGTGCTCAACGCCGAGCAGGAGCTGCTCAACAGCCAGGTCGCGCTGGTCACGGCGCGGCGCGATCTCTACGTCGCGGGCTTCGCCTTGCTCAATGCGATGGGCCGCGCCGAGGCGCGCGACCTCGGGCTCGATGGCGGGCCGCTGTACGATCCGCTGGCGAACTACGATCGCGTAAGCCGCCGCTGGGGCGATTTCGGCGACGATCCGAAGCCGACGCCGCAAGCCACGCGAACGGTGGATGCGCCTGCGCAAACTCCCGTGACTTTGCCGGCGCAATAAGGAATAACCGGCCGATGGAGCCGACTAGCCCCGATCCTTCGATGGAAGACATTCTCGCCTCCATCAAGCGCATCATTGCCGCGGACGCCGACCCGGCGGTAAGCACGCGCACGACGCGCCCGCGGCGCGAGCCGATCTCGTTCAGCGAAACGGCATCGCCGGTCGGCGATGCGGGCGATGACAGTCCTGAGCCCGAAAGCGATCCGCCCGAACAGGTGCTCGAGCTCACCCGCAGCATCGACGAGCCCGCTGCGACGGTTCGCCCGGCGGGCAAGCTGGTGTCCGACAATGCCGCGATCGCCAGCCGCCAGGCGCTCGACGCGCTGTCGGCGCTGGTGGTCAAGCCCGAGCCGGGGGCGGACAATACGCTCGAGGGCCTAGTTCGCGAGCTGCTGCGCCCGGTGCTCAAGGAGTGGCTCGATGCGAAACTGCCGGACATCGTCGAACGGATGGTCGCAAGCGAGATTTCGCGGATCACCGGCCGGATCTTGTAGCGCGCGGTGAAGCCGGTCTTCTTCGGTCTCGCGGCCCCGACGCTTAGCGCCGCCGAGCGCGATGTGTTCGCCGCCGCCGACCCGGCCGGCTTCATCCTGTTCAAGCGCAATTGTCTCGATCGCGCGCAGATATTGGCGCTGACCGACGCGCTGCGCGCGCTGGCCGGCCGCGGCGACGTGCCAATCCTGATCGATCAGGAGGGCGGCCGTGTCGCCCGGCTCCAGCCGCCCGAATGGCCGGCGTTTCCCGCGGCCGAGCGGTTCGACGCGCTGTACAATGTCGCACCGGTCTCGGCGATCGAGGCGGCGCGCGCCAACGCCCGCGCGATCGCCTTCGTGCTCGCCGAGGTCGGCATCAACGTCGATTGCCTGCCCTTGCTCGACGTGCGCCACCCGGGCGCGCACGACATCATCGGCGATCGCGCACTCGGCGCCGATCCGATGCGCGTTGCCGCCCTCGGCCGCGCGGTGATTGAGGGTTTGCGCGACGGCGGCGTGGTCGGCGTGGTCAAGCATATTCCCGGGCACGGCCGCGCGTTGGCCGACAGCCACCTCGAGCTGCCGGTGGTCGACGCCGACGCCGCGGCGCTCGAGATCGATATCGAGCCGTTCCGTACGCTTGCCGATGCGCCGATGGCGATGACCGCGCACGTCGTCTATCCGGCGTGGGACGCCGTTCGCTGCGCCAGCCTGTCGCCGACGATCATCGCCGAGGTGATCCGCGGGCGGATCGGCTTCGATGGGCTGCTGATGTCGGACGATCTCGGCATGAAGGCGCTGGCCGGCGATTTCGGCACGCGCGCCGCCGGCGTGATCGCCGCCGGCTGCGACATCGCGCTGCATTGCTCGGGCGATCTCGACGAGATGCGGGCGATCGTCGATGCGGTGGGCGAGATCGCGCCAGCGGCGAAGGCTCGGCTTGACCGGGCGATGGCGAGCGCGAACTTGCCGCCGGCGGACGAGGACTTTGCGGCGCTGGTCGCGCGACGGGACGAATTGCTGAGCTATGCCTAGCTACTATTCGTGTCATTCCCGCGAAGGCGGGAATCCATAACCTCCGAACTTCAGAGAATATGGATTCCCGCCTTCGCGGGAATGACGGGCTGGGGTATTGAGCGCGTCATGAGCAACGACACGCTGACCCTCGACATCGACGGCTGGGAGGGCCCGCTCGATCTGCTGCTCGCGCTCGCGCGGGTGCAGAAGGTCGACCTGCGCGAGATTTCGATCCTCGCGTTGGTCGAGCAATATCTTGCGTTCATCGCCGACGCGCGCGCGCTCAAGCTGGAAATCGCGGCCGATTATCTGGTGATGGCGGCGTGGCTGGCGCTGCTCAAGTCGAGCCTGCTGCTGCCGCGCGACGAGGCCCAGGAGCCGGGCCCCGAGGAGCTGGCGCTGCGCCTGCAGCTGCGGCTGCAGCGGCTCGACGCGATGCGCGAAGCGGGCGCGCGGCTGCTCGCGCGCGATCGCGTCGGCCGCGACGTGTTCCTGCGCGGCGCGCCCGAAGGGCTGTACATGCTGCGCCGCGCGGCGTGGCAGGCCGGGCTGTACGACCTGATCGCCGCTTACGGAGCGGTGCGCGCCCGCGGGGAGCCGGTGATGCACGTGGTGTCGCGCCGCCCGGTGATGACGCTCGAGGCGGCGCTGCAGCGGATTACGGCGTTGCTCGGCGGACAGGTCGACTGGACCGCGATCGAGCGCTTCCTGCCCGACACCCCCGATGCGCAATTCGCCCGCTCGGCGATGGCCTCAAGCTTCGTCGCGGCACTCGAGCTGGCGCGTCAGGGCAGGGTCGAGTTGCGCCAAAAAGAGGCGTTCGCGACCTTGTTCGTGAGGGCGGCGTGAGCCTGTTCGGCGACGACGAGCGCGCGGTCGAGGCGGTGATGTTCGCCGCGGAGGCGCCGCTGACGCCGGCCGAGGTTGCATCCGCCGCCGGGGTCGACGACGCGCTCCCGATTCTCGCCGCGCTGGCGGAGCATTATGGTGGCCGCGGGGTGCAGCTGGTCGAGCGCGGCGGGCGCTGGCATTTCGAGACCGCACCCGATCTCGCCTACATCCTGCGCCGCGAGCGCGAAGAGCCCCGCAAGCTCAGCCGCGCGGGAATCGAGACGCTTGCGATCATCGCCTATCACGAGCCGGTCAGCCGCGCCGAGATCGAAGCGATTCGCGGTGTGCAGATATCGAAAGGCACGCTTGACGTGCTGATGGAAGCCGGCTGGGTCCGGCCCGCCGGGCGCCGCGAGGTGCCGGGCCGGCCGCTGACCTATGCGACGACTGCAACATTTCTCGCACATTTCGGCCTTAGCAGTCGACGCGACCTGCCGGGGATCGACGATCTCAAGGCGGCGGGGCTGCTCGAGCCGGTCGACGCCGCGTTCGATCGCCTGGAACTGGAAAGCGAGACCGATGAGGCCTAGATAGGGCCTCAGCTGAGGAGAGTGTGATGGGTTTCGGATCGCCGATACATTGGATCGTGCTGATGCTCGTGGTCGTCCTGCTGTTCGGCAGCGGGCGGATATCGGGGCTGATGGGCGATGTTGCCAAGGGCATCAAGAGCTTCAAGAAAGGCATGGCGGACGACGACGACGCCGCGCCGCGCGTGCCGCCGCGCCTGCACGGCCAGCCGCCGCTCGATCCCAATGTGGATCGCGATCTCCAGCCGATGAAGGATGATCGTCCGGCGGCCTGATCGAAGACCGTCGATGTTCGATGTCGCTCCCACCGAGCTGCTGCTCGTCGCGTTCGTCGCGCTGGTCGTAATCGGCCCCAAGGATTTGCCGCGGGTGATGCGCGTCGTCGGCCAGTGGGTCGGCCGCGCGCGTGGCATGGCGCGCCACTTCCGTGCCGGTTTCGACACGATGGTACGCGAGGCCGAGCTCGAGGAGATGGAAAAAAAGTGGGCGCACGAAAACGAGCGGATCATGCGTGAGCATCCCGCTCGCCCTCAGCGCGCGCTCGCTGAGCCCGAAACGGAGCCCGCACCGCCGGCCGCGTTCGAGGAAAGTGACGCGCCGATGCTGCCGCTCGATCCCCTTGCGCCGCAGCCGCGGCCGCTGCGCAAGCCGCCCTCGTGAACGAGCTCGACGAAAGCCGCGCGCCGTTGCTCGATCATTTGATCGAGCTGCGCCGGCGGCTGTTGTGGTCGATCGCCGCCGTGGCGGGCGCGTTTCTGCTGTGCCTCTATCTCGCGCGTCCGATCCTTCAGTTTCTGGTGGCGCCGCTCAAGGCCGCCGGCCAACACAAGATCATCAATACCGAAATCTTCGGCGGCTTCTTCGTTGAGCTCAAGGTCGCCTTCTTCTCCGCGTTGATGCTGGCGTTTCCGGTGATCGCAAGCCAGCTGTGGCAATTTGTCGCGCCGGGGCTCTACCGCCGCGAGAAGAAAGCGCTGCTGCCGTTCCTGCTGGCGACGCCGGTGCTGTTCCTCGCCGGCGCGGCGCTGGCTTATTACGTCGCGATGCCGCTGGCGCTGCATTATCTGCTCGGCTTCCAGGGCGATCTGGGTGGCGTCACCCAGGAGGCGCTGCCCGACGTCGGCAGCTATCTCAAGTTCGTCATGCAATTCCTCTTCGGCTTCGGCCTGGCATTTCTCTTGCCGGTGCTGCTGATGCTGCTTGAGCGGGCCGGGATCGTCACGCGCGCGCAGCTTAAAGGCGCGCGCCGCTATGCGATCGTCGGGGCGTTTGCGATCGCGGCGGTGCTGACGCCGCCCGATGTGGGATCCCAGCTGATGCTCGCGATCCCGTTGGTGGGGCTTTACGAACTGTCGCTGTTCGGTATCTGGCTGACCGAACGTCGACGTGCGCGGCCCGAAGGTGGATAAAACAAAGGCGGCGCTCGTCGAGCACCGCCTTCGCCAAGCTATCGAGGATTATTTCGCCGCGTCGGAGACAGCTTTGCCCGCGGACGACACGTCCTTGCCGGCACCGTCGACCGTATTGCAGGCCGAGACGATCAAGGCGCCAGTGACCATCGCGAGCGTGAGAACCTTACGTACCATGACAATCTCCCTTTGGTGAACTCCGCTGCGCGGACGAACCGCAAGGGACAATGCGCAGCATTGACGCTGGTTCCGTTACGTCGGCGCAATAAGCTGGAAGAATTTGGGCCCGGAAGCGTCACCGGGGGGAGGTGGACGGTTCCGGGCCCATTTCGGTGGACAGCGAGAGCGGGGGGGCAAAAGGTCGCTATCCGAGGAGTAAAACGATGAAGCGCCAGCACGGTTCCACGGGCGAGCGACTTTTTTTGGCGCCTGCGGACTATTCGCCCGTGCCGATGACGGGAATGTCGATCGCAAGACGACCGTGCTCTTCGTCCCGCACGAGCGTGGTCCGCAGCTGCCGCGAAAGACCTTCGATGACGCGGCTGACACGATCGCCGCCCGGCGCCGTCGGTCCGGTCGCTCCCTTCAGTCCTGCCGAGGAGATCGACAGCGTCGCGCGCCCGGCAGTCGCTGCGTCATGCAATGCGATCGTCAGAGCCGAGGGAGCGGCCGACAGCATCGCCGCTTCGACCAGCTCGGTGATCATGAACGCGACTGGAACCGCGACATCCTGCGTCGCGTAATAGGGGCTGATGTCGACGCCGATCGCGATCGACCCCGCGCCCGGTGCGCTGGCGCGCAGATTGGCGGCCAGTTCGCTGATCAGCGGGCGCAGTGCCACGCCGCGATTTTCCTCGAGTTCGGCGAAATGGTTGCGGTGAACGACCGCGAGCGCGTCGACGCGCCGCTGGATCGCGGCATAGGCGTCGGCCGCCTCGGCGCTGGCGGCTCCGCGCGCGTGAAGATTGAGCAGGCTCGCGACGATCTGGAGGTTGTTCTTGACGCGGTGATGGACTTCGCGCGTCAGCTTGGTCTGTCGCGCAAGCCCTTCCTCGAGCTCGCTTTCGTGCCGGGCAACCGTTTCCGTCACACGGCCGAATGCCGCGCCCAGCTCCCGGATCTCTTGCGAGGGCGTGGTCAGCTCCGGCATTGCCAGCCGCCGGTCGCCGGTGCGATAGGATGAGACTGCGCTTTGCAACTGCTGGAGCGGGCGCAGCACGAGACGGTCGACGACCAGCCAGCCGATCGTCGCCGCCGCGACCAGCATCAGTATCGGCAGCAGCACCAGCAGGATCTCGGTGGCGGTGACCGGGACCTGTAGCGACGTCATTTCGAGGCTGAGCTGGCTGGCGGCGATCGGGACCCTAGTCGTTATGCCTTCGCTGAGCATCGATCCGTCCGCCTGCGCCAGCGGCATCACGCGCGGACCCTGCCGCAGGAGCAGGCGATAGCTGCCTTCGGCGACGCGCGGATGGCTAATGTCGGCGATGGTGGCGCGCGACAGCTCGGCGACGCCGCCGGCCTTTGCGCCGAGGGTGTCGACCAGGACACGCAAGGCCTCGCCATCCGCGCCCAGCTCGACGCGGGTTTGCGCGCCGGCGAGGTCGGGGACGGCGGGCAGGAAGCCGCGGGTCGAGCAGATCAGCTCCCCGTTTGCCGCGAAGATCGCGAAGGCGACGGGAAGCCGATGCGATGCGGCAAGCGATTCGAGCGTGTTCTGGCAATTGAGCGGGTCATCCGGATTACCGGCCAGCGCGGTGGTGGCGGCGCGCAAGGTGAGTGCGGTGCGCGATATCGCAGTGTCGAGCCGTCGTGCGCTATCGATCGCGAGGAAGCGCGTCGCGGCTTCGCGGTTAGCGCGACTGACGTGGGCGGATTCGAGCGACGCGAACAAAGCGATCAAACCGAGCGGGAGCAGCGCCATCATCAGGATGATGAGCATCTTGATCCCGGTCGACAGCCGGCCGAAGGGCGAGTTGGCGCGTTGCGGGAACGCGCTCACGTCAAATCTCCGAAGGCGAGCGGCGCCTCAATCGAGCTTGCTGAGCAGATCCAGCATCTCGCGCGGCACGTCTTCCCCGATGGTCCGCTCATATACTGACCGGAGCGCGTCACCGAGGTCATTCTTCGTCGCAGTTTTCTTGAGGGTGGCCGGGCTTCTCGGGCTGTCCGTCTTCCGCGCGCTGTCGTACTGGTCGCTCAACTCTTTGCCCCGTTTGCGGTACACATCGGAATCACGTGATGACGGTGCCCCCGAAGCCGATCACCGCCCCTATGACGCACCGGCAAATCGCATAATTTGCCGGCACCGCGATGGAAACAAAAAACTGAAACGTTGGTTCCCGCTCCTGTCCGATTGCGGCATTGTGAGCCGCTAAGGTTGTGTCGGGTGCGGGCCTAAGGCATGGACTTGCCGAAATCCACGTGTCGGGGCATCCCGTTTGAGGAGTTTGAATATCTATGTCGCTTGGCCAGGAACTTGCGCCGCATCTCCCCTTCTTGCGCCGCTATGCGCGTGCGTTGACCGGCAGCCAGGGGCATGGCGATGCCTTCGTCCGCGCGTCGCTCGAGGCGATCGTGGCCGCACCGTCGGATTTCCCGCGCGATGTCGATGCCCGGCTCGGCCTGTATCGCACCTTTCAGGCTATCTGGTCGTCGGCGAATGTCGAAACCGGGGTCGAAGACGGCGACGACGGCGGTGACTCGGAGGCAATCGCGCGTGCGCGCCTGGCGCAGATCACGCCGCTGTCGCGCCAGGCGCTTCTGCTGACCGCGATGGAAGGGTTCACCCCCGAGGATGCCGGCTATCTGATAGGGGCGTCGGCGGCCGAGGTGGATACGTTGGTCGCCGAGGCGCTGGCCGAGATCGAGCGCCAGACCCATGCCGAGGTGCTGATCATCGAGGACGAGCCGATCATTGCAATGGACCTGGAGACGATCGTGCGCGATCTGGGTCATGGCGTCACCGGCGTCGCGGTGACGCGCGACGAGGCGGTGGCCCAGGCGATGGCCTCGCGCCCGGGACTGGTGCTGGCGGACATTCAGCTGGCCGACGACAGTTCGGGCATCGATGCGGTCAAGGATATCCTCGCCCAATTCTCGGTGCCCGTGATCTTCATCACCGCCTTTCCCGAGCGCCTGCTGACGGGCGAGCGGCCGGAGCCGACCTTCCTGATCACCAAGCCGTTCCAGCGTTCCACCGTCAAGGCGGCGATCAGCCAGGCGTTGTTCTTCGATTCGGCGACCGTTCCGGCCTGAACGGAACCGCGCCGGCTGCCTCGCGTTGCCAGTGGGACGATCGATCAGGGGAGGCCAGCCATGCCGGAAGACGAGACGCATCTGACGCGCACCGAGGCGCGCGGCGGCTCGAGCAATCATGTGACGCGCTACGTGCTGCCAATTTCGCTTGCGGCCGTGATCGTGATCTTCGCGGCGATCTTATTGATCTGGCGCTAGTTTGACGATCGCGCCGTGATCGGCGCTGGAAAAGCGTGACGCCTGCTCCTATGTGCCGATGCACGGTAGTGGCCTGTTCGGCGTGGGGTGCGGATGACTGACGACAATCCCCGGCGAGGTCCTCGGTCGGACGACGAAAACGACGACGAACTCGACGAGCAGCCTTTCGTCGAGCATGTTCCGCTCTCCGACGAGGACTTCAAGGTTCAACTCGGCCAGGTCATTCCGCATCTGCGCGCGTTCGGCCGATCGCTGTCGGGCAATCGCGACCTTGCCGACGATCTCGTGCAGGAGACGCTGCTCAAGGCGTGGGCGGCCCGCCAGCGCTTCCAGGCGGGCACCAATATGCGTGCCTGGACCTTCATCATTCTGCGCAATCTGTTTCTCAGCCAGATGCGCCGCGCCCGCTTCAAGGGCGAGTGGGACGAATTGACCGCATCGAAGCTGCTCGCGGCGCCGGCGAGCCAGGATCGCCATGTCGAGCTCGGCGACATGCAGCGCGCCTTGCTCCATCTCCCGCAGCCGCAGCGCGAAGCGCTGATCCTCGTCGGCGCCGGGGGCTTCGCTTATGAGGAGGCCGCGGACATCTGCGGTTGCGCGGTCGGCACGATCAAAAGCCGTGTCGCGCGTGGCCGGGTCGCGCTCGAGGCGCTGCTCAGCGGAGGCAAGCTGCCGTCACGTCGCGACCACAAGTTTACCCAGGGGCAAACCGCGCTTCAAACCATCATGAACGAGGTCGACGATCTCAGCCGAGACCGCTGACGCTCAGCTCAGCTCAGCTCAGCTGGCTTAGCAGACGCTCGAAGTCTTCCGGCAAACGCGCATTTTTCTCGGCCGAATAGACCTGGCGAAGGGCGTTACGGACGCCCTCGCAAGCCGACGGCGCAGGAACGCGGTAAAAGCGCTCTGCCCTCATATCCCTCGGTGAAATCTGATGACTGTTGTCGGCTGGCATAATTTCAAGAACGTCCAAAGGGCCGCGGAGTTGCGTTTTACCGCGCTTAAGGCATGTTCCGCGCGGTTGTGGCAGAAATAATACAGGTGTCCGCGGCGACGGTTGCAGCGACGCTCGACTGCGCCGGACGTCATTCGCCATTCCTGCGGCTGCTGATGGCGCGCTTCCCTGAAATCGTCGCCCGCCTTGCAGAAACAGACTTCACAGCCGCGCTGGCGCTCACCAAAATATCGGGCGCCGAGAATTCCGCCGTCGCGCTTCGCCGCGAGCGTCATGCCTTGGCATTGGTGCTCGCGATCGGCGATCTCGCGGGCATGCTGCCGCTCGAGACGGTGGTCGGCGCTCTGTCCGCATTCGCCGATCACGCTCTCGACCAGGCAATTCGCACCGCGATCGAGGAGCGCACGCCGGGGGAGGGCGTACGCGGCTTCGCCGCGCTCGCGCTGGGCAAGCACGGCAGCCGCGAGCTCAATTATTCGTCGGACATCGATCCGATCCTGATCTTCGATCCCGCCACGCTGCCGCGCCGTGCAGGAGAGGAGCCGGTCGAGGCGGCGGTGCGCATCGCCCGCCGCGTCGTGACCCTGCTCCAGTCGAGCGACGGCAGCTGCGGCGCCCCCGGCCATGTCGTTCGCGTGGACCTGCGGCTGCGGCCGTCGCCCGAGGCGACGCCGCTGGCGCTGCCGCTCGGCGCCGCGATCGCTTATTACGAATCGAGCGCGCTCCCGTGGGAACGCGCCGCTTTCATCCGCGCGCGCGCCGCGGCCGGAGATGTCGCGCTGGGGCAGGGTTTTCTCGATGAGATCCGCCCGTTCATCTGGCGGCGCACGCTCGATTATGGCGCGATCGCCGAGATCCGGGGAATCTCGCGCCGCATCCGCGATCATCATGCGCAGGGCCAGCATCTCGGCCCGGGGTTCGATCTCAAGCGCGGTCGCGGCGGGATTCGCGAGATCGAATTCTACGCCCAGATCCACCAGCTGATCCACGGCGGCCGCGATCCCGCCCTGCGCGCGCCTGCGACGCTCGACGCGTTGGCCGCGCTGGCCGGCGCCGGCCGGATCGACCCGGCCGACGCGGCGGCGCTCGCGGCCGCCTATCGCGTCCACCGCACGATCGAGCATCGCCTGCAGATGGTCGACGACCATCAGACGCACCGCTTGCCGCGCGATCCGGCGGCGCTCGACAACGTCGCCAAGCTGCACGGGCTGGCCGACGGCGCCGCGCTGGTCGCTCTGCTGGCGCCGCATGTCGAGGCGGTCGGACGGATCTACGACGCGCTCGACTCGACGGAAGGCACCTTGCTGTCGCGCGATCCGGCCTTGCTGGAAGCGGCGCTGGCCGAGGCCGGCTTCGCCGATCCGCCGCGCGCGCGCGGGCGGATCGAGCTGTGGCGCGGCGGCGGCGTCCGCGCTCTGCGCAGCGCCGCCGCGCGTGACGCGCTCGAGGCGCTGCTGCCGGGTCTGGTCGAGGCGTTCGGCCATGCCGCCGATCCGATGCTCGCGCTCAATCGCTTCGACGACCTCGTGGCGCGCCTGCCAAGCGCGGTGAACCTGTTCCGCCTGCTTCAGGCGCGTCCCGCGCTGGCCCGCCTCGTCGGCGATATCCTCACCGTCGCGCCGGCGCTGGCCGAGGCGCTGGCGCGGCAGCCGGCGCTGCTCGACGGGCTGATCGACGCGACGGCGTTCGATCCGCCGCCAAGCGTCGCGGCGCTGGCCGCCGAGTTCGCCGCGATCGAGCCCGGCGAAGACTATCAGGCGCTGCTCGATCGCGTCCGCCGGCTGGTCGGCGAGAAACGCTTCGCGCTGGGCGCGCAGCTGCTCGTCGGCAGAGGCGATCCGCTCGACGTCGCCGCCGGCTACGCGCGGATCGCCGAGGGGGCGATCGGGGCGCTCGCCGCCGCCGCCATCGCCGAGTTCGAAGGCGCGCACGGGCGCATTCCCGGCGGCGAGATGATCATCGTCGCGCTCGGGCGGCTCGGCGGCGGCGCGCTGACCCATGCGTCCGATCTCGATCTCGTCTATCTGTTTACCGGCGATCATCTTGCCGAATCCGATGGCCGTCGGCCGCTCGGTGCCTCGCTCTACTTCAACCGCCTCGCGGCGCGGATCAGCGCCGCGCTGTCCGCGCCGACGGCGTCGGGTGCGCTCTACGAGGTCGACACGCGGCTGCGGCCGTCGGGGACGCAGGGGATGCTGGCGAGCTCGGTCGACAGCTTCGCGCGCTACCAGCGCGAGAGCGCCTGGACGTGGGAGCATATGGCGCTGACCCGCGCGCGGCCGGTGTTCGGGTCCCCCGCCGCGCGCACCGCGGTGGCGGCCATCGTCGCCGCAACGCTCGATCGGCCGCGCGATCCTGCGACGCTGCTCGCCGATGCGGTCAAGATGCGCGCCGACGTCGCCCGGCATAAGCCGCCGGCCGGGCCGTTCGACGTGAAGCTGCTCGACGGCGGGCTGATCGACCTCGAATTCTGCGTCCATGTCGCGCAATTGCATTCTCGGTCCGGCTTCGATCCGCAGCTGCCCGGCGCGATCGCCGCGCTTGTGGCGGCGGGACGCTTGCCGGCCGGCTTCCCCGCGGCCTATGATCTGCTGACGCGCATGCTGATCACCCTGCGGCTGGTCTCGCCCGACTCGCGTGAACCCGAGGGCCTGGCGCGGGCGATGGTGGCGCGCGCGTGCGGCGTCGAGGATTGGCCGGCGCTGCTTGCGGCCTACGGCGAGACGCGGCAGAGGGTAAGCGACGAATGGCGGCGCATCGCCGCGACGGCCGGAGACCAGCATGCTCGATGAAGGCGATCCCGTTCCCGATGCGACGCTCGAGACGCCCGACGGCGGCTTGCTGCGGCTCCGCGACATGCGCGGGCGGGCGCTGGTGCTTTATTTCTATCCCAAGGACGACACCTCGGGCTGCACCCGCGAGGCGCAGGACTTCTCCGCGCTGAAGGCGGCGTTCGAGCTCGAAGACACGATGATCCTCGGCGTGTCGAAGGGCACGTCGCAGGGCAAATCGAAGTTCATCGACAAATATGCGCTGCGCGTGCCGCTCGCCACCGACGTCGATGGGACGGTCAGCGACGCGTTCGGCACCTGGGTCGAGAAAAGCATGTATGGCCGCCGATATATGGGGCTCGACCGTGCCACCTTCCTGATCGATCCCGCAGGACGGATCGCGCGCATCTGGCGCAAAGTCAAGGTTCCGGGCCATGCCGAGGAAGTGCTGGCGGCCGCCCGCGCGCTCAAGGGCGAAGTGCGGCCTGCCGGGTGATTCGGCGGTGATTCAGCGCCTGAGCCGGCGTAAACCAACGGTTCGCCGTGGATCGACGCCGGTCTGCCCCGTACGCGGGAACCATCTCTTGCCTGATCAAATCCGATTCGATCTAAGAGACTGGCCGGAGCGGATGGGGCATTCTCCCGGCGATTATACGATGGACTGCGCTGGCACGGGTTGGCGGAGACCAGTTTCGCCAAGGATACTGCATGACCGTTGTTCCGACGTACCGCATCGTGAAGCTGCTGTTCGCGTTGCTGCCGTGCCTCGTCGGCGGGCAGGCGCTGGCCGCCGAGACCGCCGCGGTCGGCGGACCGCTCGAGCCGCTCGACGCGGTCGGCGTCGATCACAAGGCCGATCCGCAGTTCCGCGCGCTGTTCACCAGCTGGAAGCGCCTCGATCAGCTGACCCTCGGGGTGATCGCCATTCCGTCGCAAAAGCCCGTCGATCGCATGAATTTCTCCTCGGGCTTCGGAGTGCGCACCGATCCGTTCCGCGGCTATGCCGCGATGCATGCCGGCATCGACATGCCGGCCGCGATCGGCACCCCGATCCATGCCACCGCCGACGGCATCGTCGGCCGCGCCGAATGGTCGAACGGCTATGGCAAGCTGATCGCGATCGAGCACGGCAAAGGCGTCGAGACGCGCTACGGCCATCTCTCGCAAATCCTCGTCGAGCCGAACCAGCGCGTGAAGCGCGGCGACGTGATCGGACTGATGGGCTCGACCGGCCGCTCGACCGGCAGCCACCTCCATTACGAGGTGCGCATCGACGGCCGCGCGATCAATCCGATGCCGTTCCTCCAGGGCGCCGATTATCTGCTCGCGGTCCAGCGCCGCGTCGCGGCTCCGGGCACGCCGCAGGTCGCTTTGGGTGGTCCCGAGACGGGCACCGGCGCCGCCGACTGACGCCGGCTTGCCGCAACGGGCGGCACCGCTTATCTTGACCAT
The DNA here is from genome assembly GCA_964245585.1 of uncultured Sphingomonadaceae bacterium. GTDB lineage: Bacteria > Pseudomonadota > Alphaproteobacteria > Sphingomonadales > Sphingomonadaceae > Solisphingomonas. The sequence goes on from CAXTMX010000001.1 coordinate 22,547, forward strand.
ATGAGCGAAGCCGCGATCGATCTGACCCAATCGGCCGCGCAGCGCGTCGCGGCGATCGCCGCGCGCACTGGCAAACCGGCGATCCTGCGCCTGGCGGTCGACGGCGGCGGCTGCGCCGGCTTCCAATATGTGTTCGAGCTGGCCGACATGGTGGGTGGCGACGACACGGTGTCGACGCGCGACGGCGTTACGCTGGTGGTCGATCCGACCAGCCTCGATCTCGTGCGCGGCGGCGCGGTCGACTATGTCGAATCGCTAGGCGGCGCGGCGTTCCGCGTGACCAACCCCAACGCGGCCTCGGGCTGCGGCTGCGGATCGAGCTTCTCGATCTGACAAGCGGGCGCTAAAGCGCGCGCATGAAGATCGCCACGTACAACGTCAACGGCATCCGCTCGCGTCTGCCCCGGCTGATCGAGTGGCTCGACGAGGCCAAGCCCGACGCGGCCTGTCTCCAAGAGCTCAAGTGCGACGACGCGAGCTTCCCCGAGCGCGAGCTCGCCGACGCCGGCTATGGCGCGGTGTGGCATGGGCAGAAGGGTTTCAACGGCGTCGCGATCCTCGCGCGTGGCGCTGCTCCCGTGGAGACGCGGCGCGGGCTGCCCGGCGATCTCGACGACCTGCACAGCCGTTATATCGAGGCGGTCGTCGACGGCGTCACGATCGGCTGCCTGTATCTGCCCAACGGCAATCCCCAGCCGGGGCCGAAGTTCGACTACAAGCTCGCCTGGCTCGAGCGGCTGATCGGGCATGCGGCGGAGCTGCTGACGTTGGAGGTGCCGGCAGTGCTGACAGGCGATTATAACGTGATCCCGACCCGCAGCCGTGACGACACCTTCTCGGTGCGCGCGATGGCGCACGACGCGCTGCTGCAGCCGGAAAGCCAGGCGGCGTTCCGGCGCTTGCTATATCAGGGGTGGACCGATGCGTTGCGCGCGCGCCATCCGTCGGGCCCGCTCTACACCTTTTGGGACTATCAGATGGGCGCGTGGGCGCGCGACGCGGGATTCCGCATCGACCATCTCCTGCTGAGCCCGCAGGCGGCGGACCGCCTGCTCGACGCCGGCGTCGACAAGGCCGCACGCGGACGCGAGAAGGCATCCGATCACGCGCCCACCTGGGTTACGCTGCGCAACTGACGTGGCCGACAAACTCCCGCGATTCACAAGGCGTTAGCTTTGGCCGCCTAGATTGCCCGAATGTCAGCGAACCTTTCGTCGTCGACGTGGTCGAGGTTCAAGAGCTTGGTCATTCGTCATCGCTTCACGATCCGCGATCTGGGCCTGCTGATCGCCTTCATGCTCGTCGCGGGCTATCTCGCATTCAGCATCGACATCTTCGAGAACGAAAGCCGCGAGACGGTCCATGAGGAAACGGTCGAGCTCGACGAATCGCTCGCGCTCGGCGGCCTGCTGACCATCGGCCTGCTGGTGTTCGCCACCCGGCGTTACCAGGAGCAGAAGCGCGAGACGCGCCGTCGCATCGCCGCCGAGCATCAGGTGCGCGAGCTGGCCTTCCAGGACGGGCTGACCGGGCTTGCCAACCGCCGCCAGTTCGAGGACGCGCTGCGCGCCGCGATCGCATCCCCGCCGGGCGCCGATACGGCGCACGCGCTGTTCATGCTCGATCTCAACGGCTTCAAGCAGGTCAACGACGTCTACGGCCACGGCACCGGCGACGAGGTGCTGGTGATCGTCGCGCAACGGCTGCGCGCGGCGGTGCGCGCCGAACATCTCGTCGCGCGCTTCGGCGGCGACGAATTCGCGATCCTCGCCTGCCACGTCGCCGGCAGCGAGGCGGCGACGAGCATCGCGCTCCGCGTGATCCAATCGTTGCGCAGTCCCATCGCGGTCGGCCGCACGCGGCACGAGATCGGGGTCGGCATCGGCATCACCTTGCTGCCGGGCGATGCCCATACGATCGAGGATGCGGTGCGCAAGGCCGATGTCGCTCTGTATCGCGCGAAGGCCGAGCGCCGTTCGGCGATGCGCTTCTTCGAGCCCGACATGGATCGGCGGGTCCGCGAGCGCGATCGCATGGAACGCGATCTGCGCGAGGCGTTCGCCGCCGGCCTGATCGAGCCGCGCTACAAGCCGTCGGTCGATCTCCAGACCGGTCAGGTCGTCGGCTTCGACGTTGCGCCTTATTGGCTCCATCCCGAGCTGGGCGAGGTCGCGGCCGAGCGCTTCCTGCCGATCGCCGAGAATGTCGGCCTGATTCACGATCTCGGAACGCAGCTGCTGCGCAGCGCCTGCGCGACGGCGCGGCACTGGCCCGCGCGTACCACGCTCGGTTACGCGATCAGCGCCGGCCAGCTCAAGGATAGCCTGCTCGGCAGCCGGATCAGGCAGATCCTCGGCGAAAGCGCGTTTCCGCCGCGCCGGCTCGAAGTGCAGATCTCCGAGGCCGCGCTGGTCGCCGATGTCGAAGCCGCGCAGGAGGCGCTGAGCGGGTTGCGCGGCGAAGGCGTCAAGATCGCGCTGGCCAACTTCGGCACCGGCTATTCGAGCCTCTATCACCTGCGCAACTTCAAGCTCGACAAGATCAAGATCGACCGCAGCTTCATCGAATCGATGCTCGCCAAGAGCGAGAGCGCGTCGGTGATCAACGCGCTCGTCGGGCTCGGCCACGGCCTGGGGGTGACGGTGATGGCCGAGGGCGTTGCCGATCCCGAGCAGCAGGCGGCGTTGCGCGGCACCGGCGTCGAGCAGGGGCAGGGCGGTCTTTACGGCGCCGCGCTCGGCGCGGAAGCAACGCGGGCGCTGTTCCCCCGGCGGCCGACGCTGGACGCCGCCTGACGCTACAAGGTCCTGCCGTAGATCCGGTAAGTCTTGTTGATCGCGGCGTCGATCGTCTCGGCGATCGAACGCATCCCCTGATTGTCCTCGAGGATCCAGCCGATCTCGCCGCGCGTCGCGCCGTAGCGCGTGATCGCGTCGCGCCGGATATATTCGATCATCATGAAAGCGAGCTGGCTGGCGAGGCGCGTCGCCTGGAGCCGCTTGACCACCCCCATCAGCGGCACGCGCATCGTGCGCACCTTGGGCCTGCGCAGCCACCACAGCAGTTTGGCCCAGTTGAACGGCCACAGCGAGCCGCCATAGCCGCGCAGCTTTTCGTTGAGATCGGGCAGCGTCATCATGAACGCGACGGGCTCGCCCTCGACCTCGGCGACCCGGATCAGATCCTCGAACACGATCGCCTTGAGCTTCTTGCCGGCATAGCCGATCTCGGCGTCGGTCAGCGGGACATAGCCCCAATTGTCCGACCAGGCGTCGTTCAGAATGCCGAGGATCAGCGCGGCTTCCTTGGCGAAATCGGCCTTGCGCACCTCGCGGATGCGGATGCGGCCGTTGCGCTCCCCGCTGGCGATGATCCGCTCGACGAGCGGCGGGAAGGGGCGGGTGATATCGAGATCATAGGTATAGAGATCCTTGATCCCGGCGTAGCCGGCGGCCTCGACCCACGCCTGATAGGCCGGGTTGTGATGGCCCATCATCACCGTCGGCGGATGATCGTGGCCCGACACCAGCAGGCCCGGCTCATCCCACACCGACAGGCTGAACGGCCCCGCGGCGCGGGTCATGCCCTTGCCGCGCAGCCAGCCCTCCGCCGCCGCGATCAGCGCCGCGGCGGCCTCGCCGTCGGCTGCTTCGAACATCCCCCACTGGCCCGCACCGGCGCCGCCGCCCTGGCTTTCGGGCATCGCCAGCACCAGCTGGTCGACCTGCGCCGAGATGCGGCCGACGGCCTGGTCGCCACGCATCGCGATGAACAAGGCCGCCTCGGCATGCTCGAACCAGGGGTTCTTCTTCGGATCGAGCAAGCCGTAGACTTCGTCGCGCAGCGGCGGCACCCAATGGGGATCGTCCGCATTGAGGCGGTAGGCGAGCGCCACGAAGGCGTCGCGATCGGCAGCGTTCGCCACCTGGCGGATGGTGATGCCGGTCATACGCTCCCCGCGGCCTCTCGTGATGTGGCTCGGCTACAGGATCGCCAGGGGAGGCGCCAGGACGATCCTCAGCGTCGCCCGGGCCAACCACCATAAAGATAAGCCCGGGCTTCATTGGAATGCCGAAAAGCCGCCACTATTTAGTGCAAGTCTTGACCATGCCCGCTGCCCTGACGCGCGATCGCGAGTTCGCGCCTTCTGCCGCTGCGCCGCAGCTGGCGGACGATCCTGCGCTGCTGCGCGCCGCGGCGGACGCTGCCCGTGCCTTCACCCGGCCAAGTCCGGTGCTCTACTGGGCGGACATGATCCTCTCGTCGCTGGTCGGCTATCTCGCGCTGGCGGGCGCGGTGCTGATCGATGCGCCGCCGATCGCGATCGTGGCGGGTATCGTGGCGGTGCTGGCGCTCTATCGCGCGGGCATGTTCATCCATGAGCTGACGCATGTGAAGCATAGCCAGCTGAAGGGTTTTCGGCTGGGCTGGAACATGATCGTCGGCGTGCCCTTGCTGATGCCGTCGTTCCTCTATGAGGGCGTCCACACCTTGCATCATGCGCGCACGCGCTACGGCACCGCGGACGATCCCGAATATCTGCCGCTGGCACTGATGAAGCCGTGGACGGTGCCGCTGTTCGTCGCCGCCGCGGCGTTCGCGCCGCTCGCGATGCTGGTGCGATTCGCCTTGCTGGCGCCGCTGTCGGCGGTGGTGCCGGGATTGCGGGCGCTGGTCGTGACGCGCCTTTCCGCGCTCTCGATCAATCCCATGTTCCGCCGCCGGCCGCCGGAAGGCGAGCTGCGCCGGCAATGGCTGGCGCAGGAGGCGGCAGCCAGCGTCTGGGCGATCGCGCTGATCGTGCTGCTGGCGACTGGCGCGATCTCGCCGCGCGCGTCGTCGATCGCGCTTGCGATCGTCTCGGGCGTGATGGTGCTCAACCAGATCCGTACGCTCGTCGCGCATCTGTGGGAAAACGAGGGCGGGGCGATGAGCGTGACCGCGCAATATCTCGATTCGGTCAACGTCCCGCCGCCCGTGCTGCTGCCCGTGCTGTGGGCGCCGGTGGGTTTGCGGTTCCACGCTTTGCATCACCTGCTGCCGAGCGTGCCCTATCACGCGCTCGGCGCCGCGCACCGGCAGCTGCTGGCGGCGCTCGGGCCGTGCTCGCCGTATCACGACGCCAATCATCGCGGCCTGGCCCAGCTGCTGGCGCGGCTGATCGCGGGGACGCTGCGCGCCTGACCGCTTATTCTTCGGTGTTGATCAGCACGATCTCGCCGATCAGCACGAACAGCAGGAACGGCGACCAGGCCGCGAGCAGCGGCGGGTAGGCGCCGAGATTGCCCATCGCCAATGCGAAATTGTCCGCGACGAAATAAGCGAAGCCGAGCCCCATCCCGATCACCGCGCGCACGAACAGCCGCCCCGAGCGCGCCAGGCCGAACGCCGCGATCCCCGCGAGCAGCGGCATCAGCACCGCGGACAGTGGCCCCGACAGCTTGTGCCACAGCCCGGCCTGGAGCGCGCCGGTCGGCCGCCCCGCGGCGTCGAGATCGCGGATCGCCGCCGCCAGCGAAGACAGCGAGCGATCGTCGGCGTCGACCTCGGACAAGGCGAAGCGATCGGGCGTGACATCGGGCGCGACGACGCCGAGCGGGATGACGACGGACGTTCCGCGGCCCACGTCGAACAGCCGCGCATCCTCGAGCAGCCAGCCGCCGCCGCGTTCGTAGCGGCCGCGCGGCGCGGTGACGATCTGCTCGAGCCGGCCGCCGCTGCGATCGTACAAGGTGACATCGGTCAGGCGCGTTGCGGCGCCGCGGCCCTGCGACTGGCCGACATGGATCAGATCGTCGCCGTCGCGGACCCACACGTTCGATGCGCCGCCCCGTGTTCTGGGCAGCGGCCCATAGTCGACCGCCTCCCACGCCGTCAGCGAGGCGGTGGCGCGCGTGACGATGCGGTCGTTGAACAGAAACGTGGCGAGCGCGATGAAGCCGCTGACGATGATCAGCGGGGCAAGGATCTGGTGCGCGGAAATGCCCGCCGCCTTCATCGCGATGATCTCGCTGTTCTGGTTGAGCGTGGCGAGCGTGATCAGCGTGCCCAGCAGCACGGCGAACGGCAGGAAACGGGCGATCAGCTGCGGCGTGCGCAGGCCGACATAATGCCACAGCTCGGCGTCGCCGTTGCCCGGATGCGCCAGGATCTGGCCGCTCGTGCCGAGCAGGTCGAGCGTCTGGAGGATGATCACGAGCGCCGCGAGCACGGCCAGCGTGCGCAGCAGGAAGCTGCGTCCCATGTAGAAGGCGAGCGTGCGCGAGGGGAAGAAACCGAGCTGCATCAGCGGCGCGCGCCGTTTCGGAAGAACAGACCGAACCACTGCCGAATGGCTTGCCCCGCCTTGCTCGCAGCCCGCTCGAGCGCGCCGATCGGCTGCCCGCCGGGGACCTGCGCCAGCGTCCGGTACATCCACCAGATCAGCGCGGCGAACAGCAGGAACGGCGTCCACAAGGCGATGATCGGATCGACCCGGCCGAGTCCGCCGAGCGCCTCCGCATATTGGTTGATCTTGTGGTAGGTCACCACGATCACGATCGACAGGAACACGCCGAGCGCGGACGACGAGCGCTTGGGCGGCACCGCCAGCGCCAGCGCGAGCAACGGCAGCAGCAGCATCGTCGCCACCTCGACCAGGCGGAAGTGGAAGTTGGCGCGGCTCTCCGCGCGGATCTTCCGGGGCACGCGCTCGTCGTGGCCGGTGCGCGCGAGCTCGGGAATGGTCAGCTCGAGATCGCGGCCGCCGCGACGGCGAAACGCCTCATTGTCGGGCAGGTCGATCGGCAGGTCGTGGCCGACGAAGGTCAGCACGCGCGGCACCTTGTAGCCCGGGGCGTCATGGACGAGCACGCCGTTCTTCAGCCGGAAGATGATCGTGTCCGGGTCGTCGGTGGCCATGAACGTCCCCTCCTGCGCGGTCACCGCCAGCGACTTGCCATCCTTGCCGTTGGCCCGGACGAAGATGCCCGAAAGGTCGCGGCCGCTGTTGCGGCTGTGCTCGATCCGCAGCGTCATGTTCTTGCCGAGCCGGGTAAACTCGCCGACCTTGATCGAGGCGCCGAGCGCGCCCGAACGCAGCTCGTAGCGCAGCCCCTCGTAAGCGTAGCGCGCATAAGGCTGGACGAAGCCGACGATCGCGAGGTTGAGCCCCGCGAGCGCCACCGCGTAAAGATAAGGCACGCGCAGCAGCCGGGCGAAGCCCTGGCCGGTGGCGCGCAGCACGTCGAGCTCGGACGATAGCGCTAGCCGCCGGAACGCGAGCAGGATGCCGAGCATCAAGCCGATCGGGATGCCGAGCGAGAGATATTCGGGGATCAGATTCGCCAGCATCCGCCACACGACGCTGACCGGCCCGCCTTCGCTGACGACGAAGTCGAACAGCCGCAGCATCTTGTCGAGGATCAGCAGCATTGCCGAGATCAGCAGCGTCGCGATCAGCGGCACCGCGATCAGGCGTGCAAGATAACGGTCGGTCAGCGTCGGCATTCGCACCTTTTTCGACGCCCCATGACCCTATTTTGGCCGCAAACGCGGCCGATCTTGCCGGCAACGGGGGGAGATTCCGCTTCACGCCCGCGTTGCGTGGTCGGCCTATAGCTTCCGGGAGTATCGAGGTCATGTCGAAATCGCGCGTCTGCGCTGTGGCTCTGCTCGTCGCGCTTGCCGCGCCGGCGGCCGGCGCGCGCGCGACGGCGGCGCTTGGCCCCGACACGGCGGCGTGCCGCGAGGGCGCGGCCGGGCCGGCGGTGCTGGTCCGGATCGACGGTTTCATGGCGCGCACCGGCAAGATCCGTGTCCAGCTCTATGGCGATAATCCGGACGACTTCCTGGCGCGCGGCAGGAAGCTTCGGCGCATCGATCTGCCGGTGACGCCGTCGGGGCCGATGGCGGTCTGCGTCGCGGTGCCGAAAGCGGGCAATTATGCGATCGCGGTCCGCCACGATCGCGGCGGCGACGGATCGGACTGGAGCGACGGCGCCGGCTTCTCGCGCAACCCGGAACTCTCGCTGCTCAACCTCAAGCCCCGGTTCGGCCGGGTCGTCTTTCCCGTCGGCGGCGGCGTGCGGACGATGACGATCGTGCTCAATTACCGGCAGGGCCTGGCGATCAAGCCGGTGTTGGCGCGCCGCCGATGATCCGCGTCGCGCTCCTTTCCAATCCGCGCTCGACCGGCAATCGCGCCCTGCTGCCGCGCATCCGCAGCTTCTGCGCGGAGAATGACGACATCTTCCACTACGAGGTCGAGCATGTCGACCAGATCGGCGAGGCGCTGCGCACGATCGCGCGGATCCGGCCGCGCGTGCTGGTGATCAACGGCGGCGACGGCACCGTCCAGGCGACGCTGACCGAGCTCCATCAGGGCGGTCATTTCGGCGATGCGCCGCCGCCGGTGGCGGTGCTCCCCAACGGCAAGACCAATCTGATCGCGCTCGATCTCGGCGCGGTCGGCGATCCGATCGCTGCGCTTCAGCGGGTGATGAAGCTCGCGCATGAGGATCTCGCCCCGCATATCGTCGCGCGCGAGCTGATCGCGCTGTCCGACGGCGAGGCGAGCAGCCGGCCGGTCCTCGGCATGTTCCTTGGCGGTGCGGGGCTGGCCGATTCGATGCTCTACTGCCGCAACAAGGTCTATCCCACCGGCCTGCCGAACGGATTGTGCCACTTCCTGACCGGGGCGGCAGTGCTGTTCTCGGGCCTGTTCGGCATTCGTGCCGCCTTCCTCCCGCCGCGTCCGCGCCCGGTCAACGTGTCGGTGATGCGCCAGGGCCAGCGGCAGGGTCGCTACACCGTGCTGATCGTCACCACCTTGCAGCGGCTGATCATGGGCACGCGGCCGGGGCATGACGATGGCGAGTCCGGCGCGCTCCAGTTGATGCTCGTCGATCATCGGCCGTGGACGATGGTGCGCGCGGCCGCTGCCGCGATCCTCGGCAAGCTCGGCAGCGAGCGGCAGGCGGGCATCCACGTGGGCCGGGGCGACGAGATCCGGATCGAGGGCGAGCGCTCGAGCGTGATCCTCGACGGCGAGCTGTTCGAGGCGCAAGCCGGCCGTCCGATCGTGCTGACGCACACCGCGCCGGTGCCTTTCCTGCACCTCAAGCTTGCGGCCTGAGGCGGTTCAGATGAATTGAAGTCCCGTCATCCCGGCGAAGGCGGGGATCCATGGATATGGAGCGGCAAGAGCTGAGAGCGGACGCCCTCCATGGACCCTGGCTTCCGCCGAGGTGGCGCCGAGTGACTTGATGCAGCTACAGACGAAGGACTCCCCGTCGCCAGACGAGGGGAGTAGACCGAGCGCAATGCCTCCCGAACCTCTCGTTAAGCTGGTCGCCGAAGAGCTGGCGCTGCCCGTCGATCCGCGCGTGACCATGCTGGCGACCGCAGTTGCCGCGCGGCACGGCGCCGCATCCCGTGCAGTGCTGTTCTATGGCTCGTGCCTGCGCCAGGCCGAGCTCGACGGTCTGATGCTCGATTTCTATCTGATCGTGTCGGATTACCGCGCGGCCTTCGGCAAGGGCTGGCTCGCCGCGGCGAACCGGCTGCTGCCGCCCAATGTCTTTCCGATCGAGCACGACGGCCTCGTCGCCAAATATGCGGTGCTGAGCGAGGCCGATTTCGCCAGGCTCGCCGGCGTCAATGCGAAGAGCGTATCGGTCTGGGCGCGCTTCGCGCAACCGTCGCGGCTGGTGTGGGCCGCCGACGAGGCGGGGCGCGCGGCGGCGGTGGACGCGGTGGCGCACGCCGCGCCGACCCTGTTGCGGCTGACCCATCCGGTGATGGAGCATGCCTTTGCCGCCGATCCGCTCGCTTTCTGGCGGCGCGGCTTCGCGCTGACCTACGCCGCGGAACTGCGCGCCGAGCGGACCGACCGCTCGGCATCGATCGTGGATGCCGATCCGGAGCGCTATCTGAGGTTCGGCGCCGCCGCGCTCACCGCGGCCGGGCTTGCGCCGGAGGACGTCGCTCCCGAGAAAGCACGGCGCGCCGCCGTCGCCGGCTGGCGCCGGATGCAACAGCGCGGCAAGGCGTTGACGGCCGCGCGGCTGATCAAGGCCAGCGCGACCTTCGCCGGGGGCATCGATTATCTCGCGTGGAAGATCAATCGCCACGCCGGCACGCAGATCGCCGTCCGGCCGTGGCAGCGGCGCTGGCCGCTGCTCGGCGCGATCAGCCTGCTGCCGCGGCTCGTCGCCCGGGGCGCGGTTCGCTGAGCGGCGGCGCGGCCGGCCCGAGCGCATGCGCCACCGCGCGCTCAAGCGCGCCGATGGTAAATGGCTTGCGCAGCAATTCGTAGCCCGCGAGATCGCCGGCGTCGCCGGCGTCGCCGACGAAACCGGTGACGAACAGGATGCCGGTGTCGGGATAGAGCCGGCTGACCTGGCGGATCAGCTCGGGGCCGGTCATTCCCGGCATCACCACGTCGCTGATCACCAGCCGGATGTCAGGGCGCTGCGCGAGCAGGCCGAGCGCCTTCTCGCCGCTGTCGCAGGCGATCGGCGCGTAGCCGAGCTCTTCCAGGCCGCTGATCGTCGCGCCGAGCACGCGCGGATCGTCCTCGACGACGAGGACCGCCTGGCCCGCCGCCGCAGCGGGCGTGATCGGCTCGCTCGGCTCGGTCGATGCTGTCGCGGACGCGGCGACGGCATCGCGCACGAAGCGCGGAAGATAGAGCGACACCGTGGTTCCTTCGCCCTCGGTGGACGCGATTGCGACCTCGCCGCGCGATTGGCGGACGAAGCCGAAGATCTGGCTGAGGCCGAGGCCGGTGCCCTTGCCGACCGGCTTGGTGGTGAAGAACGGCTCGAACACGCGGTCGAGCACCGCCCGGCTCATGCCCGCGCCGTCGTCGGTGACGTGGATCGCGACATAATCGCCGGCCGTCGCCTCGCCGATCTCGCCCTCGGCCAGCACGACGTTGGCCGCTGCGATCAGCAGATGGCCGTCCGCCTCGATCGCATCGCGCGCATTGACCGCGAGGTTGAGGATCGCGTTTTCGAGCTGGTGGGGATCGACCCAGACCGGCCACAATCCTTCGAGTCCGCGCGTCTCGACGCTGATCCGCTCGCCCAGGGTGCGATCGAACAGATCGGACATGCCGCTCAGCAGCCTGCCCGGATCGACGCCCTCGGGCAGCAAGGGCTCCGAGCGGGCGAAGCTGAGCAGGCGACGCGTCAGCGCGGCGGCGCGATTGGCGCCTTCCATCGCATTGTCGATGTGCCGCGCGACCTCGTCCTGGTTCGCCAGGCGGCGCCGCGCCAGATCCAGGCCGGCAATGACTACCGCCAGCATATTGTTGAAGTCGTGGGCGATGCCACCGGTAAGTTGGCCCACCGCTTCCATCTTGCGAACCTGCAGCAAAGCCGCTTCGGCGACCGCGCGTTCGGCCATCTCCTCTTGCAGGCGCGCGTTGGCGTCGCGCAGTTCGCCGGTCCGTTCGGTCACCGCCTGCTCGAGCATGATCGCGCGATCGGCTTCGGCTTCCGCCGCATAGCGCGCCTTGCGCCGCTGCGCGACCGCCTGGACCGAGAGCCAGCCGAGCGCGATCGCGACCAGCACCAGCGCGAGGCCGGTGATCGACAGCATCGCGGCGAGGAAATTCGAACGGTTGACATAGCGTTGCGTTTCGGCCGAACGCTCACCGAGCAGCTGGCGCTCGTTGGCCTGGATCTTTTGCAGCAGGCGGCTGATCGCCGGGACGGTGACGGCCTCGCCGGCCTTGTTGAACGCCGACAGCGCCGGCCAGCCGCGGCGGTAATTGGCATTGGTCGCGGCCGGCGCGAGCTCGGTGCCGCGCAACGCGTAAAGGCGGTTGAGCTCGTTGACGAGGCGTTGCTGCGTCGGGCTGTCCGACACCAATTTCTCGAGCTGATCGAGCTGGCGGCCGGTGAGCACCCATTCGTTGTAATAGAGCGTGCCGACGCGGCGGTCGCCGCTGATGACGAAGCGGCCCAGCGCGGCCTCGGCGCGCGCCAGCGAGCTATCGACCCCGCGCGTCAGCATCATCACGTCATAGCTGTGGCGTTCGCGCTCGGAGGCGGCGTCGCGATCGCGGTTCGAGCTTGCGACCATGATGACCAGCGCGATCAGCAAGGCGGCGGTGACGAGCGCGCCGACGCTGGCGAACGCCCGTCGCCAGACCTCGGTCGAAGCCGCTTCCTCCGTCGGATCGAGCGTGGCGTGATCCATGCCCACCTCTACCGCGAAGCGCGACTCGGGAAAAGCGCTCGATTGGTCAGGCGATGCAGCCCGTCGCGCGGCCCGCCGCGGCGAACATGGCGATGATCTGCCGGACCTGCTCGGTGCTATGCTCCGCGCACAGCGAGCAGCGCAGCAGATACATTCCGGCCGGGGTCGCCGGCGGCCGCGCCATGTTGACGTAGACGCCAAGCTCGAGCAGCGCCTGCCACATGCCGACCGCCTGTTCCTGATCGGACAGGATCACCGCGATGATCGCCGATTGCGGCGTATCGGTGCCGAGCGTGAAGCCGAGATCGCGCAGGCCCCGGTGGAGGACCTTGCTGTTCTCCCACAGATGCGCGCGCTTGGCGCCGGCGTGCATCAGCTTGCGGATCGACGCGGCCGCGGTCGCGACCACGCTCGGCGGCAGCGACGCGGTGAACACATAGGGCCGACAGACGAGGCGCAGCACGTCGAACTTGGGATGGTTCGAGACGCAGAAGCCGCCGACCGTGCCGACCGATTTGGAGAAGGTGCCGACGACGAAATCGACGTCCGCCTCGACGCCCGCCTCCTCGAACACGCCGCGGCCGTTGGCGCCGAAGAAGCCCATGCCATGCGCCTCGTCGACCAGGATCATCGCGCCGTGCTTCTTGGCGACCGCGACCATTTCCCGCAATGGCGCGATGTCGCCCATCATCGAATAGACGCCTTCGAGCACGACCAGCGTGCCGACATCCTTGGGCAGCCGCCCGAGCCTTTTGTCGAGATCCTCGACCGAATTGTGGCGGAAGCGGACGATCTCCGCGTTGCCGAGCCAGCAGCCGTCGTAGATCGAGGCATGGCTGTCGGCGTCGATCACGACATATTCGCCCTTGCCGACAAGCGTCGAGATCATTCCCAGGTTTGCCTGATAACCGGTTGAAAAGACTATGGCATGCTCGGTGCCGTAGAAGTCCTTGAGCGCCTGTTCGCACTCCTTATGGCCATGATAGGTGCCGTTGAGCACGCGGCTGCCGGTGGTGCCCGATCCGAACTCGGCGAGCGCCTGCCGGCCCGCTGCGACGACGTCGGGATCGAACGTCATGCCCATATAATTATAGGTGCCGAGCAGGATCGTGCGCCTGCCCTTGATGATCGCCTCGGTCGGCGACAGCACCTGCTCCATCACGATCGCGAACGGATCGCGCACGCCGGTCGCGAGCAGCGCCTCGCGCTCGGCGATCAGCCCGTCGAACTTCGCCAGCAGATCGCGCTGCGGCGCCGCCGCTTCGGGCGCCGGGCGATCGTCGGCGGTCATGCCCGCATCGCTCATTTGCCGGCCTGCAGCGTGGCGACCGCATCGACCAGCTGGCCGACCGTCTCGATCTCCGCCTGCATGTTCATCGTGATCATGATGTCGAACTCGTCCTCGATCGCGGCGACGAAATCCATCACCGTCAGGCTGTCCCATTCGAGATCGCCGGCGAAGGTCGTCGCGTCGGTCAGGCCGATGTCCTTGCGGTTGAACGGCTCGATCAGCTCGGCCACGCGGGTGAAGGTCTCGTCACGGGTCATCGCACGTCCTTAAGATCAGCCCGCTGCGCTTGCCAAGCGATTGCGGCGGAAGGGGGGCGGCAACTTGCCTCGCGCGCACGCCTCGTGGCATCATGCCGCATGGAAGACGTCCGAGAAGCGCCCAGCGCCGCCTACAGCCCCAACGCGATCCATCTGGTCCGCACCGCCCAGCAGATCAACATCTCGCTCAGCCAGATGGCCGATCAGAAAGCGAGCATCCTGATGGGCGCGACGTTCGTCGTGTTCACCATCGGCATCGGCCAGGCGCGGGGGAGCGGGCTGACGCTGCCGCTCGGCATCCTCGTGCTGTCGGCGTTCGTCTCGGCCGTGCTCGCGGCGCTGGCGATCATCCCGGCGGTGCGCACGCCCCCGGTAGCGGATACGAACCTGCTGTTCTTCGGCGCTTTCACCCAGCTGCCCGAGGAGGCGTTCGTCGCCCGCCTGCTCGGCCGCCTGCACGACGACGATACCATCCTGCGCACGATGCTGCGCGATATCTACCAGAACGGTCAGGTGCTCCAGGGCAAGAAATACCGCTATCTCGGCCTGGCTTACCGGGCGTTCCTGACCGGGCTGGCGCTGACGCTGGCGACGTTCGCCGCCGGTCACCTGGTCCCGCTTATCTGAGCCAGCCCGCCTCGCGATAGCGGGCCGCGGTCTCGCCGAGCCCGACGCGCGTCTCGGTCTGAGGACGCCACACCAACGACGGCGGCTGCCGTTCCGCCGACGCCACCCAATCGGGATGCGCGAAATAGCGCACGCGATCGGCGGTCAGCCGCGCGCGGCCGCGCCGGACAAGCCGCTCGACCCGCGAGAGCAGCCGCAGCACCCGCGCGGACAGCGGCACGGCGCGCGCGCGACGGCCGACCGCGTCGCCAAGCGCGTGCGCGAAGTCGCGGTGGTCCCAGCCGAATTCGGTGCCGTCGTCGGGCTCGTACATTTGCGCCCAGCTGTCCTCGTCGGGCAGGAGAGCCAGCAGCAGCCGCGCGAGATCGCCGACCTCGATCACCGAGAAGCGGCCCCCAGGCGGCAGCAGCACCAGCCCGCGCCGCGCCATCCGGAACATCTGCAGCAGCTCGCGGTCGCCCGCGCCGTAGACCGCCGGCGGGCGCACGATCGTCCAGTCGAGCCCCGACGCGGCAACGATCGTCTCGGAACGCGCCTTCGACCAGCCATAGTCCGAGAGCGCCGGCTCGCGCGCGGCGAGCGACGAGACGTGGATGAAGCGCCGCACGCCGCCGTCGAGCGCGGCCTCGACCAGCGCCATCGTCCCCAGCGCATTGTCGCGCTCGAAGCCGATCCGATCAGCCGCATTGATCGCGCCGGCAACGTGGATCACCGCGTCGGCCCCGGTCACCAGCCGCCCCAGCGAATCAGCATCGTCGAGCGCGCCCACGACCCACTCGATGCCCCATTCGGCCGGCTGCTCGCGCCGCGTCAGCGCGCGTACCGCGAAGCCCTGTTCGATCGCCAGGCGCAGCAGGTGGCGGCCGACGAAGCCGGTGCCGCCGGTGATCGCCAGCGTGCGGAAGCGGCTCACAGCATCACCAGATGGTCGCGGTGGATCAGCGCCGAGCGCGGCGCGTAGCCGAGCACCGCGGCGAGCGCGTCGCTGCGCAGGCCGACGATCCGCGCCGCGTCCGCCGCGTCATATTCGGCGAGCCCGCGCGCCAGCAGATTGCCCTCGGGCCCGACCACGTCGAGCACGTCGCCGCGCGCGAAGCGGCCCTCGATCGCGGTGGCTCCGGCGGGCAGCAGGCTGCGTCCGCGCCCGAGCGCCGCGACCGCGCCGGCGTCGACCAGGATCCGCCCGCGGACATGCAGCCGCCCGGCGAGCCACGCCTTGCGCGCCGACGCGCCCTTGGCGGCGATGAACACCGTGCCCCGGCCGCTTTCGGCGAAGGCGGCGAGCGGATGATCGACCCGGCCCGAGGCGATGGCGAGATGGACTCCGGCGGCGCCTGCGATCCGCGCCGCCTCGCGCTTCGCCACCATTCCGCCCGAGCCCATGCCCGAGGCG
>CAXTMX010000001.1:38313-105810 GCA_964245585.1 uncultured Sphingomonadaceae bacterium
CGCCAGCACCGCCGCATCGATCCGCCGCACCTCGGGCACCAGCGTCGCGGCCGGATCGCGCGCCGGATTGGCGGTGTAGAGCCCGTCGATGTCGGACAGCAGGATCACGCCGCCGGCGCCCGCCGCCTGCCCGATCCGCGCGGCCAGCCGATCATTGTCGCCGAAGCGGATTTCCTCGGTGGCGACCGAGTCATTCTCGTTGATCACCGGCACCGCGCCGATACCGAGCAGCCGATCGAGCGTCGCCGCCGCGTTGAGATACCGCCGGCGATCCTCGAGGTCGTCGAGCGTGACGAGAATCTGTGCCGCGGTGATGCCATGCGCGGCGAGCAGCTCGGCCCAGATCTGCGACAGCGCGATCTGCCCGACGGCAGCGGCGGCCTGCGCATCCTCGAGGCTGTTGCGCGCGCCGTTGGCGAGGTTCAGCCGCCGCGCACCGAGCGCGACCGCGCCCGACGAGACGATCGCGATCGCCTGGCCGGCCTCGCGCTGCGCGGCGACATCGGCGACCACGCTCGCGAGCCAGTCGCGCCGCACGCCGCCGTCCTCGTCGACCAGCAAGGCCGAGCCGATCTTGACGATCAGCCGGGGGCAGGCGGTGGGGGAGAAGAGGGAAGGGGTCACAGCGGCGACCATGCGCCGTCCTCCGCCTCCGCCGGCGCCGCCGCCGCCGTCAACGGCCCGATCGCCGCGAGCAGGCGATCGAGCACCGGCTCGACGCCTTCGCCGCTCGCGCCCGACAGCAGCATCACCTCGCCGCCGCTCTGCTTGGCGAGCCTCTTCGCCAGCCTGGCCACGGTCTTGGCATCGAGCGCGTCGATCTTGTTGAGCGCGATCACCTCAGGCTTGTCGACCAGCGCCGCGCCATAGGCGTCGAGCTCGTTGCGCACGATCGCATAGGCGTCGGCCGGATCGTCGCCGGTCGCGTCGACCAGATGAAGCAGCACGCGGCAGCGCTCGATATGGCCGAGGAAGCGGTCGCCGATCCCCGCGCCGTCGGCTGCGCCCTCGATCAGCCCGGGAATGTCGGCGACGACGAATTCCCGCCCGTGATGCGAAACGACGCCGAGTTGCGGCCGCGTGGTGGTGAAGGCGTAGGCGCCGACCTTGGCGTTGGCGTTGCTCACCGCATTGATGAAGGTCGATTTGCCGGCGTTGGGCAATCCGACCAGCCCGGCGTCGGCGAGCAGTTTCAGCCGCAGCCACACCCACGCCTCGCCGCCGGGCCAGCCGCTGCCGTGCTGGCGCGGCGCGCGGTTGGTCGCGCTCTTGTAGCTCAGATTGCCGCGCCCGCCGTCGCCGCCCTGGAGGAAGACCTCCCGCTGCCCGACCCTGGTGAAATCGGCGAGCACGCTCTCCTTGTCGTCGCTGAGCACTTGCGTGCCGACGGGGACGCGGATGACGAGGTCGTCCCCGCCGCTGCCGGTGCGGTTCGAGCCCGCGCCGCCCTTGCCGCGGGGCGCGCGGAAATGCTGGGTGTAGCGGAAGTCGATCAGCGTGTTGAGGCCGGCGACCGCCTCGAAGATGATGTCGCCGCCCTTGCCGCCGTTGCCGCCGTCGGGCCCGCCATATTCGACGAACTTCTCGCGGCGGAAGCTGACCGCGCCGGGGCCGCCCGCACCCGAGCTGACATAGATCTTGGCCTGGTCGAGGAAATGCATGGTGGGCGGGCTCTACCGCGCGAAGCGCCCGCCGTCACCATGCGCGCGGCGTGTCTGCTAGGCCGCAATCGCGCGGGCGGACGACGTCGTCAGATCGAGCGCGTAGCCGACGCACAGCGCCGCGGCGGCGCGCGCCAGGCTCGGGCGGGGCGCGATCCGGCCGGTCGGGCGGAAGCCGAGCTTGCTCAGCACCTGCCCCGAGGCCGGATTATCGACGAAATGGCCGGCGACGAGCCGCGACGCGCGCAGCCCTTCGCGCGCGAACGCCACGATCGCGCGCCCTGCTTCGGTCGCATAGCCCAATCCCCAATGCCGCCGCGCGATCCAATAGCCGAGCTCGAGCCCGTCGCCCTCGGCCGCCGGGTGCAGCCCGATGCTGCCGATCAGCCGCGGCGCGCCGAGCGTGCGGGCGAGGATCAGCACCGCCGGATGCATCGGATCCTGCGGCCGCGCAAGAAACGCCTCGGCATCGGTCGGCCGATACGGCGACGGCGCGGTGGCCAGGTTGCGCAGGATCGCGTCGTCGCTGATCGCCGCGGCGAGTGCGGACGCGTCCTCGCTCCAGCCTGGTCTCAGCAGCAGCCGCTCGGTACGCGCGAACATCTCGTCTCTCCTCGATCTTTTTGCGCCGTTAGACCGCATCGATGACGGTGGCGCGACAACCCAGATGAAGGAGACAACAAAAAGGGAGGCGGCGCGACCCGTCTCCCTCACGATCCGCCGCAGCGGATCTTCGGGTCGCCCGCCGGACGACCCCTTTATCGGACCGACCGTTATTCGGCCGCTTCGGCCACCGCGTCGACGCTGACATATTTGCGCCCGAGCTTGCCCTCGTGGAAGGCGACGCGGCCCGCGGTCAGCGCGAACAAGGTATGGTCCTTGCCGATCCCGACGTTGCGGCCGGGATAGACCTTCGTGCCGCGCTGACGGATGATGATGTTGCCGCCGATCACTTCCTGACCGCCGAACTTCTTCACGCCAAGGCGGCGGCCCGCCGAATCGCGCCCGTTGCGCGAGGAGCCGCCTGCTTTCTTATGTGCCATCTCGATCTACTCCTATGCGCTCTCGGCTTCGGTCGCCGGAGCGGGCTTGGGCCTGGGCGTCCGCTTGACCGCAGCCTGCGCTTCGGCGGCAGGCGCGGCGTCGGCGGGGGCAGGGGCCTCCGCCGCGGGCGTCGCCGCCTGCGCCGGCTTGGCCTGTGCTGCCGGCTGCTCGCCGCCGACGCTCAGGATGCGCAGGATCGTGTGCTGCTGGCGATGGCCGTTCTTGCGGCGGTAATTGTGGCGGCGGCGCTTCTTGAAGACGGTGATCTTGTCGGCCTTCGCCTGCGCGATGATCTCGGCGGAGACGAGCAGCCCCTCGACCGACTTCAGCTCGGCGCCCTCGCCGGCAAGCAGGATGTCGCCGAGCGACACCTTCGCGCCGGCGTCGCCCGAGATTTTCTCGACGACGATCTTGTCTCCGGCGGCGACGCGATACTGCTTGCCGCCCGTGCGCACGATAGCGAACATGACTCTCTCGATTCTTTTCGAAACCTGATCCGCATGGGAAAGCGGCCACGACCACCGGCCCCCGCGCGGGAAGGGGCCAGCTAGTCCAGCGTCGCGCCGCTGTCAACGGCGCAGCGGCGCGCCACCCTAGTGGCGGTGCTCGCGCCGCAACGTGTAGCGCCCGGCGGCATAGCCGTCGAACATGCCGGGGATCGCGGGGTGATCGACCGGCTCGTCGCTCTCGTCATGCTCGAGGTTCTGCTGGCTGACGTAAGCGACGTAATTGCTCTCGGCGTTCTCGGCGAGCAGGTGGTAGAACGGCTGGTCGCGCGAGGGGCGGACGTCCTCGGGAATCGCCTGATACCATTCCTCGCTGTTGGCGAAGACCGGATCGACGTCGAAGATCACGCCGCGGAACTCGAACAGGCGATGGCGCACGACCTCGCCGATCGCGAAGCGGGCGTGCGCGATCGGCGGCGCCGCGGAAAGCGGCGCGCGGTGCTCGGACGACGAAGGAAGAAAGCTGCTGGACATGCGTGCAATCTAGGGATTGCGGCGATGCTTGCAAGCGCTCGCGCTTGGCAATGGCGGTCGGCTGCGCTAAGGCCCGCCGCCGACCGGTCCGGCGCCCTCGGGGGCGGACCCGAGCGCTTCGCGGAGAGGTGCCAGAGTGGTCGATTGGGACGGTCTCGAAAACCGTTGTGGGTGCAAGCTCACCGTGGGTTCGAATCCCACCCTCTCCGCCACCTACAGTGTCCCACGAAGTCTGAAAACGCCCCCTAAGCGCCTGTAAATACAGGCCTTTTAGTCGCTTGCTGGATTTCACGTGTTCCTGCTATGTTCCGGGTCATCCCCCACACAAGTGTGGGGCAAAACTCGGACCCAGATCGAGGCAGAATCATGGGGAAGCTGACGGTTGCGCAGATCCGCGCGTTGAAGGAGCCCGGCCGCTATTCGGATGGCGACGGGCTCATCCTGGAGTTCACCAGGCCAGGTCGGGCCTACTGGTTCGTTCGAGTCCAGCACAATGGCCGCCGCCGCGACATCGGCCTCGGGTCGGTGGACGAGATCACTTTGGCCAAAGCGCGCGACAAGGCGCACGAGGCGCGCAAGTCGCTGGCGAAGGGGATCGACCCCACCATCGAGCGGCAGAAGGCGAAGCTGAAGATCCCGACCTTCCGCGAGGCGGCCAAGCTCGTGCACGAGGAGCACAAGGCTGCCTGGAAGAACGGCAAGCATCAGGATCAGTGGATCACCACGCTGACCACCTATGCCTTCCCGCGCATCGGCAATCGGCTCGTCTCGGACATCGAAGGGCCGGTGATCCGCGACGTGCTGGCGCCGATCTGGCTCAGCAAGCCGGAGACGGCGCGGCGCGTGCGGCAGCGCATCGGTGTTGTGCTCGACTGGTCCTATGCCAAGGGCTTCCGGGCTACCGAGGCGCCGCTGCGCTCTATCTCCCGCGGCT
Organism: uncultured Sphingomonadaceae bacterium; assembly: GCA_964245585.1. GTDB lineage: Bacteria > Pseudomonadota > Alphaproteobacteria > Sphingomonadales > Sphingomonadaceae > Solisphingomonas. Next base: position 42,933 of record CAXTMX010000001.1, read on the forward strand.
TGCCTCGCCAGCCTAAGCGGGACCGGCATCTGGCGGCGTTGCCGTTTGAGGACGTTCCCGCATTTCTAGTCCGGCTGCGCGAGAAGACCACGATAGCAAGGCTTGCGCTGGAGTTCCTGATCCTGGCCGCGGCCCGATCCGGCGAGGTCCGCGGCATGCGCTGGCCGGAGATCGATCTGGCGAAGCGGGTCTGGACCGTGCCTGCCGATCGCATGAAGGCCGGGAAGGTCCACCTCGTGCCGCTCGACGAGGGCACCATCGACGTTCTGGAGCGTGTCCGGCCGCTCGGCGTGCCCGCCAGCAACCTGATCTTCCCGGGCCAGAACGTGAAGCGTCCGCTCTCCGACATGACGCTGCTCAAGATCCTACGCGACATGGACGTGCCGGCGACCGTGCACGGCTTCCGCTCCACCTTTCGCGACTGGGTCGCGGAGGAGACGGACTACCCCGGCGAGATTGCCGAAGCCGCGCTGGCGCACGCCATCCCCAACAAGGTCGAAGCGGCCTATCGCCGGACTGACTTTCTTGAGAAGCGGCGCGCGCTGATGCGGGACTGGGATCGCTATTGCCGGGGCAGCGGCTGATTTGCCGGCCTGAGCGGCAGGTTATCGATCCAACCATCGATATCGCTCAAGTGCCAAGCGACTGCCCGCTCGCCGACCTTCCGCGGCTGCGGGAAGCTGCCGTCGGCCATCTTGCGGTAGATCGATGATCGGCCCAGCCCGGTGCGAAGCTTCACTTCGGGCAAGCGGATGAGGCGCTGGGTTGATTGCGGTACGTCAGACATCACGTGCTCCAAGTCACTGATGCCCCTTCCACGCCCGTTTTGGAACCAATGGGATCCGCGTGGAAGCGCTGGCGTGCAAAAAGCTTCCCTGAGGCGCAGTTTGGCGCTTAATCGGCGATGGCGTACCGGTATTGTAGCGGCTGCGCATGTCTCGCCGCGATGTGCTGCGACGAAGATCGCGAAAAGGGCGATGCATGTCGCGGATTAATAATCGTCGTCAGGAATCGCGATGATCGGACGAATGTCAGGTAACGCATCAGGACCACAAAGCGGTGTTCAGGCCTCTCGTCCCCGCTTCCAAAACCGGCCGCTTGTTCATGTTCCGGTTTCGTCTCCAGCTCAGCAACTTTAGCATAGTGGCGGTGGTGGACAACGCAGCAGCATCGCGGCGAATTTGACAATAAGTTCGTCGCAAGCTGTCTCGTAGAGATCGCTTCCTACCGATGACGTCCGGTGCGACAGTCGAGAATATGGGAGCGAGGGAGCAGCAATGGTGACGCCGGCACCGAAGGTCGAGGAGCCTGCACCCTTGATGCTTATCCGCTATGAAACGGATGAGCCGATCGGTGCTGTCGAGTTTGGCGAGCTGTTGAGAGAGCTTGGCAAGGGATTCGACCGATTAGCCAGGCAAAGAAGGTGGAGGGGCCTCAGGCTAATCCTTGTCGATGCGGGCACGGGCTCGCACTGGTTACACGTAGCTGTGATCGGCACCGGCACCGCAGGCACGGCCGTGCTCGCCTTCCGCAAGGAAATTTACGACTTCATCGGTTTCGTAAAGACCGCCGTTGATCTTGCGAAGGGTCTCCGCAAGGGCAAGTCCACGGCCGCCGACAGGAAGCTAGTGAACGCTATCAACGCGCCGGTCGCATGCGGTCAGGCTACCCAGGTCAACCTAATTGTTTCGGGCGGCGCGCCATCGATCACGATTAACCTGACGCCGGCCGATACCCTTTGGCAGGCTCCCGAGCCGCCGATCGCCATGATCCCGCGCCCGGCGGGCGCTCCGGACTACAATGCGCTATTCGACCGCGTCGCCCATCGACCGCGCCTGGAAGGCCATCCCGGTACCATCCTCTCTGTGCGCGGCCAATTGTATGTTCGTCTCGAAGGCGAAGGCGGAGTGCTCAATCCCGTTAAACTGGCGCCCGGCGTCGCGGTCACCGATGGCGAAGTTTATGAGTTTGACGGCAACTGGGAGGGGCGAAGCTACGCCATCCGATCGGCAAAGCCCTTGCGGATCTAATGCTGGCTAGCTCGCTTTGGCTTTGCGAAGGCATGTCTGAAACGAGGGGATCGGCGTGAGCTATGAACTGCAGAAGCTGAAGGCGGAGACCGCCTCTGCCCTCACCGGTCTGTTCGCGATCAACTCGGAAGCCGTGCGGCAATTTGAGACGGGCGAGTACTTCATCATGTACGCCCGGGGTTCGAAGCGACTCCAGAGCATACTCGGCGCCGAGCGCGAGATCCTGATCCTTGGCAACATATATGCCGATCAGCAGGCGCGGTCGGTTCAGTTCGCCCGACGCATCATCGACGAGTCCGCTGGCCGCCTTGAATCGACGCTCTGCGTGATCGTGCACCAGGACGCTCGCGGCAATGGCAAGCTCAAGCGATGGGGTCGCGAGAACGGCTTTGGCAGTGATCCCTGTGTACACAGCAACGGGCGTGCTGCCGCGGGAGCAGGCACTCGAGCGGTTGCTCTCCCATGAGTTCTTTACGCAAGACCCCTTTGACGTCACGGGTCCTGTGGCAAACGATGCCCAATTTTTTGGCCGGCGGTCGGAGGCGCAAGAACTGGCGCGCAAGCTACAATCGGGCCATATCCGCGCGTGCTTTGGTATCCGCAAAATTGGGAAGACTTCGATCCTCCACCGAGTGCTGGCGGAGCTCAAGGACAACTATGACGCTGTCACCGTATTCATCGATTGTCAGCGCGATGATGTGTTCGGCTTGGACGCCGCCGGCCTCCTTCATTCGATCACGAGATCGCTACTTGGCCTGAAGGCTTCGGGACGTGCCTACACCGAGGTCGATGCGAGCCCCGACGACCTCACACTAGCTGACGCCGCCCGGCAGTTCCAGGCGGCGCTCGCGGAGTTCGACCGCCCGGTCGTGCTTGCCTTCGACGAGATCGACTATATTACGCCCAGCAATGGCGGCGCCCTGGATGGAGCGCGCCCTCAGATCGCTCGTCATCAACTTCCTTCGCATGTCAGCGCTTTCGGTGAAAGACGGTGGGTCAGCGAAATCGTCGCTCCTGTCCGTGATCCCGCAGAAGCGGCGCGCCGAGCTCGATCCGTTCAACTTGGAGACCATCGCGGACAAGCTATTCTGGCTCGAGCTCGTGGCGGTAATCAACAAGCACTGGCAGCTATTTGAGCGAATCTTCGGGGACAAGACAGCCTTCAATGAGAACGCGGGCATCGTGAACGATAGGCCGGATGCTCATGCCAAGCATCTTGAGCCCAGCGATGTGGCAATGCACAGGCGGGCGCTGCAATGGCTGGACGAGCGCATATCCCGGGTCTGAGGCCGCTCGTTTCCGGCGATGTCTGATGCTCATTTGGTGTGCGTCCCAGGCCTCGTTCTCACAGTGGACAGTCGCACTTACAGTGGACAGCACCATCCTATCCGATGACAATCAGGTATGGCTTCGCGCGTACCCTCATCTCGCGTCACCTATATGATCGCTTTGCTTGATGCGTTGCGCGATGCGGGCGGAGCGCTGTCCTCAACCGCAGCATTCGAGCAACTCCGCGCACGCTCCCAAGTGCCCCAATCGGATCTCACAACCATTCAACGGTCGGGCGAAACCCGGTTCGCCAAAGAGGTGCGTTTTGCTCGGCTAGAGCTGGTGCGTGCGGGCCTCATCAACCTCGGTGCGCCAGGTCACTGGTCACTTTCAGATGCTGGGTGGGGGGCTTTTCTGACGATGAGTGACGCACGGGCGTTGATCCGGCAGCGTCGGCATGGAGGCGACATTCCGCCGATTGCCATCACCGTCCCGGGTCCAACCACTGGCCCCAAGCCCGTCAGCTACGAGGCAATCATTGTACGATCGCTAGGCGTAGAAAGCTTCACCTACATGCTCCGCTTCGGTGATGCCGATCTTTGGAAGATTGGCCACACGCAAAATGTCGCAGCCCGTCTTGCCGAGGTGAACCGCCACATCCCGATCGAGGTGATCGGTCACGCTTGGAAATTGTTTGCACGACGCGCATTCGCAAACAGTCTTGCCGCTTATGAAGCGGAGCAGAAGCTCCTGGGCGAACTAGCCGACTGCCGCACGCAAGGCGAACGCGTCCAGGGCTCCCGCGAGCGCGTGATCCATGCTTGGCAGCGATGCTTCGCCGACGATTAAGTCGTTAGCCGGCCAGCGCGCACCGATCGACTGACAGGGTGCGCCCTTCATCGTTATCGGCCATTACCAGTTTGCCTACGAGCAGCGCGGTGGCACGCAGGAGCCTGATGCCGGGCCGCCTCAATCGACCACGTGCTCGGCCTTCAGGAATGCGTCCAAGGTAGTATAAGATATCTTCCTGGCCCATATACAAACAGTCCTGGTCACGACAAATCAATGCATCGTTCTCGCTCCGAGCAAATGGGACAGCAAGCAACCCCTTGTAGGCGAGCAGCGGTCCTTTACTAAAATAGCTGGTGAACCGATTGATCTCTGGAACGCTCATGATCTTGCCGCGTCGGTCGCTGACTTGCATCGTAGCGCCGACGAGCAGTGCCAATGCATCTTGACGGATCACTCCATCTTGCTCCTCAATCGCGATCAGGTCGACGCCACCGTCATTCGCACCGGTCTGATGAGGTTCAAGTTCATCCTTTTGTTTGACTAAGCCTGTCCCACAAGCGCGAGTCACCTGCCCCAGCCTATCGATGAATGTGCCGACGCTGCGACTGTCGCCCAGATACCATGTGGCCACGTTATATTTACCGGTCACGACATAGCAGCAGATCAGCTCGAAGACTGCCGCGAAGGAACGCAGGAACGCCGCGCGGTGTGCAGCTTCGATAACTAGATAATTCCTGTCCGATTGTACCAGCCAGTAGAAGGACAACCAAAGATAGCCGATTGAGACGGCAGTCAGTTCTTCCTGATTGCGCTGTTTCAGCAGCAGACCCTCGGAGAAGTCCCAGGAAAATGGGCTGTGAGCAGCAAGACCGCTATGGCGCTCCTGTATTAAGTAATAAGATCAGACAGAAGACGATCTTTGGCCTCCTGTATACCTGCCGTTGGTTCGGCACGAAAATCCTCGCGCGCCGTTGAGTCGTCGAGCTGCTCAAGGAACGAGGCGAGCAGTGCCTCCTCGTCCCATTCAAGATCGGCGACATAGGTGTTTCCATAGAATAGTGTTCGCAGCTCGATAACTGCAAGCACGTCGGCAACGTCGCGGACGGATGCAATAGGCTCGAAGTCGATCTTCAAGGAAAAAGCGATTTGAGCTGTGATTGCGCAGCCACGACATTCCGCTGAGCATTGGTTAATCGATCGTTCGCGCGCTCGACATTGTCCGGAGACATGTCTGCCGGCAGCTCTGCAACGCCATTCGATACATTCTTCGCGAGGGTCGCCAGCTGAATAACCGAATTTAACCAGCTGTCGGTCTTGAACCCCGCCTCGTCCGCGGCGCGCTCGAAATCGCGCGTTTGCTCCAGAGTTTCTGTCGCATGACGTGACGCCAGAATTTTCGTGAGTTTCGGACGATCCGTGCCTTGGCTCTTGATCACCGCTGGCACCTTGTCTGAGCCAAACAGCCAGCCCATCAGGTACGCCAGCTTGTCCAAATGGTCGGGCGGGATCGGGTCGTCCTTAATTAGCGCTTCGCTGAGCGGCGCTTCGGTCAAACCGAGATAGGCGCGCGCGGCGGGGCTTTGAATGGTGGTATATAGGTGCGAAAAGTCGAGCGAATTGTCCGCGACCATATCCTGATCGAGCATGTCAGCGGCTTTCGCCTGCTCGAATATTTTGTACGCAACCAAGCTTCGCAAAATCAGCTGCCGACTGTCGCCGAGCCGTTTGCTTAACGTCTGGATGCGGGTGTCCGACTTTCCCGGCTCGATCACTGTGGTCGCAAATAGTTTGACGCCGAACTTTGCCTTTGCGAGGGCACCCCAAGTGGCAGGGCCGTTAATGTGCTTGAACCCGATATAATCGTCCGCGTCCTCGCGCTTCTCCACGACGATCACCGGCAGCGTTTTCACCGTGTCACTGACTGAGGGATTGAGCGGGGGCGGAGCGAGTTTGATGCCTCCGAGCAGAGTCGGATCCAGCATGCTCTTCACCGCCGCCAAGCGACGATTGCCTTCTACAACGACATACTTTCCGTTGGGCCGCAGAAACGCGACGAGCGGTTCGTAGCGCTCAAAGCCGCGCTGATTTATCGAATCCCATAGCTCGCGCAAATTGGCGCGCGTAGCCAAGATTCGCAGAGCTTCTGGCTCGCCGCCAGCGTCAGTCAAACCGAAGCGCGGGTTCTCAAGGTCAAGCTCAAGAAATTGAGGTTCAATCTCGACGATGGGCTTAGGCTTCATCGCCGCCACCTCCACTTCAAGGACAGCAACGTGCCGGCGCAGGTTAGGCGATTGCCGGCCCTCATTCGACACCCGCCGATTGCTCGAGATTAGCCGCGGGACTCGGCGCCCTGTAAGTGTTTTCGCCATCCTGGACCCAGCGATCGACCTCAATCATCGACCCCGTCACCTGCGGTACCTTAAGTCCGGCGCTCACAAACATCGCCTCTTGACCGCGGACGCGCCCTCGCGCCGAGTAGCCAATGGTGTATTGAAGCCACGAAGCGGTATTGTAGAGTCCATGAATCGGCTCGGCATCGTCATAGGACACGATCCAAGATACGTCGGATAGGGCGTGAACCGCGGTTGCTACGCCGGCGTGATCGTCGTGTTTGTAGAAATTGTAGTAGAGGTCGGGTCCTTTCTCAAAATACGGTGGATCGAGATAGACCAGGGTTTTGCGGCCCCACCCGGCAGCGTGTCTCTTAAGAAATTCGACTGCGTCGAGACGCGTCAGCGTCACGCGCCGGCGGGCTCGCGCGATGCGTTCGATCCGCTCGATCAGGTCGCCCTTGTTGAAACGCGCATCGAGCTTCCATTTGCCCGTCTGATCGCGCCCCCCGATCATGCCGCCATTGAGGATGCCCGAACGGTTCGTCCGATTAAGAAAGAAGGTAGCGAACCCAAGCTCGAGCTCATCGGCGGTCGACGCGGCCGTGAAGATGGTCTTCTGTCGGTCGCGCGTCGCAACATCGATCGGCGTGTCGTGGATAAGAGCGACGAGCTCATCGGTACGATCCAGCACGCATTTCCAAAACGTGTAGATTGGCAGACTTAGGTCGTTGACCGCGACCTTTCGGACCACGCCCGTGAGCAGCAGCTCCCAAGCGACTGCGGCTCCACCAGCATAGGGCTCAACATAGAGCCCGTCAGACAATTCATTCTCTCGAATCACGTCTGCAACGAACCGCGCAAGCTTACCCTTACCCCCAGGATAGCGCAGCGGTGAAAACCGACCGGTTACAGCTAAACTTGATGATCGATCGCTCATGATGGGCGGCCCCAAACAGCTACAAACAGGGGGACGCAAGCATCCCAGCCGTTTCGCAGCGCGTCGGTCGCAGGGACCTGGTAGCGGTCATGATGATAGTCGTTTAGGGCTTGAATTGAGGAAGGGTCGCTCGTGTTGGTCAACACGCGCTTAGCACCCCGAAGTGCGGTCATTGTCACGCGCTTTGTTACGTGTAGGTGGTCCATCACTTTCACCGAGCGATGGTTGAGATCCAGGAGTTTGACGCCGTCAACACGGCTGAGATTATGCGTGTCCATGTATGAATCGACCGTGTGCTCAAGAAAGGCGCGGAGCAGGAACGCCGCCGCAAGTGGGAAATCGGCGACTTTGATCCTCGACGCTTCCGCGACCAGACGCTGCCCTTTTGTCGTCTCCGGCTGTCGAAACTCGTGTCGCTTCTCGGCCAACGTGGCCCGCACTGGCTTTGTCCGGCTGCGCGTTGCCGATGACGGTTGCCCAACCTTCGCGTCCCGCACGCTGGCACCGCTGGGTTGTGCTGCGTCCCTGAACAGTGTTGGCGGCGCCTCGTCCGCGCCGGTTGGCGCGAGGGCAGCGGGCATGCGGTCGAAGTAGCGCTTGAAATCCTCGGTCGTGTTATAGCTCCGAGACGTGATCTCGCCGGAGCCAATGTCCGTGAAAATTCTGTCGAGCACGCCCAGGACGGCGTCAGGGTTTCTAGCAAAAGCCGGAATTTTTCCTCCGGTCTGCTCGTCGTCGCGCACAGAATAGCCGATCCAGCTTCGTCCAACCTTTGACGAGAGGAAGCGGCGTAGCGTGCTTGAATTCTTCTCTACTGCCGAGCGTATGGCTGGCCACTCCTCGCGCGACTTTCCGACGCCGCGCTCGACAAAATCGATAACGTCGAGCGTCGAGCGGTCCTTTTGAAATCGCTCGATCTCGAGCGGGCTCCATGTCAGCCGCCCCTCGCCGCCAAGATCACGTCCATGACGCCGCTCGATCCATTCATCCGCGGTGGCGCGATTGTCAAACAGGACACAGCTGACTTCGCCGATGGCGGTGGGATCAAACTCTGCGGCGGCCTTGGTGATGGTCTTAACCTGGCTGTCGGGCAGGCCAAGCCCCGTGAGCATGACTGGTTCGCCAAGGACCTTGAGGGCGGCCAACCGGCGGTTGCCGTCGACAACGATGTAGCTCCCGGCGTCCTCCTCGTCGCGCAGAACATAGAAGGAATCGCCGGGATCAAGGCCGTGCGTCCGGATGCTGGCTAAGAGGGTTCGAAAATAATTCAGACCAAGCCCGATCAACCCGCGCATCGCCTCGTTCTGCGAGGCGACGCCGCCAAGCCGAGGGTTTGCAAGATCGAGCACAAGGTCTTCAACTGGCAAGCTAAGATTCTGCATTCTTCCCCCTCGCTACAGCCTAGGGGCACGCTCGGCCGAGCACAACGTCTGCGTCGGCGAACAGCATAGGCAACCGGCTCTCAACCGGGCTCTCCACCACAGCTCGCGTGGAGATCCGCGTGGCAAGCGGTTCGCCCAGGCGGACATTGATGCTGCTTCAAATACCGATCTCAAACGGTTTGATCCTTTCCGGGGTAACCTCAAGCGACTTCTCCGGGAGCGGCTTTCTCCCCTCCAGCTTGCCCGTGGTCTCCAGCGCAGAGGCTTTTTCGCCGGTCGAGCGAGCGATCTTGGCCGCTACGCTCCCGGTCTGATCGACCACAAGCGTCAGGGCCTCGCGGACCCGGCTGAGCGACACCAAGAAGTTTTGCTGCGTGAGCAGCCGGGTGTCGCGGCTTTCCATCACGACAATGCCGCGATCAGCGGTCATTCCCTGGGCCATGTGCGCATTGAAGGCGTAGGCGAGGTCGAGCCGCCGGAGCATCGGGTCGCCGTGCGGCAAAGCCATGCGGACCCCGACCGCCGTCTCGATCGTAACGCCGGATCTATCGATGCCGAGTACCATTGCCCTGTCAGCGTTGAGCAACCCGCGGCCGTGATCCGTCGCAGTCCAGCGGATGCGGTCGCCTTCGTAGATCGTCCGATCTCTGCGTTCTTAGATCGCGAGCCGCGCATCGCCTCGGCTGTGCATGGCGATCGGCCGAAACAGGCGATCCTTGCCGTCCGGTCCTCTGAGCGTCACCCGATCCCGGCTGTCGACCTGCTGAACGGTGTGCAGACCCCGTGGCAGCCGCTGGCCGTCGACGGGGCGTGCTATCTCAATGATGCGGCCCGATTGATAATGATGAGCATAGCGAAGCTGCTCATCGGTAAGGTTGACGCGATCGAGGGTCGCCAGCGCCAGCCCTGCACTGCCAAGCGTACCCTCGACGTTGAGCCCGGCCTGAACCGCAAGGTTCACGCCCTCCCGCAGGCGGCGTCCTGACGCGAAGATCATCGTCCGCTCGCGTTCGGCAGGCGACAGGGCCAGCCACTGCGCTGCCGCGGCGCCGACCGCGTCGCCTGACGTCTCGACGATGCTGCCGCCAAGTGCTTCCATAGCTGCCTTCACGTTGCCGCTTTGAGCTGCTGAGGCGGCGGTGCGGACCACATCCGTTCGTGCCCGGACGTTCTCGTCCATGGCAGCGATCGCGATGCCAGCCTGCTGTGCGAGGTCAAAGGGCTTGCCTGCGTCGACGGCGCCGAGCTGCTTACGGTCCCCGATGAAGACCAGCCGATCGACGCCGAGCCGGTTGGCTGCCTCGATCAGCTTCAGCTGATCGGCATTCGCCAGCATAGATGCCTCGTCGACGAGCAGGACATTTCCGGCGAGCGACGGTGCATTGCTGTCGGGGCCGTGCGTCTTCAGGAACCGGGTCACCGTCATCGCCTCAACCCCGGTCTCGCGCTCCAGCATGCGCACCAGCGTGTTCTGCACGGCGAGCCCGATCACCTTGCGCCCACTCTCCGTCATCAGTCGCGCCGCCGGCTCCAGCACGGTCGATTTGCCGGCGCCCGCTACGCCCTGGACGGCGACAATCCGGTCGTTGCTGGCGAACATCAGACGCCCGGCGGCCTCCTGGCCGGCGTTGAGCGTCAGTCCCGATTTCGCCTCAGCGAGCTGCTGGAGGCGCTGTGCGGCCTCGTCACCGGCAAGGATCGGCGCCACGGCTCCGCGGCCCGCGTCGATGCCGTCGAGGATTCGCTGCTCCGTCGCGATAGCGCTGGCGGTGGTGACCATCCCGCCTGCCGGATCATGGCCGGGCAGCAGATCCTTCGCCGCAAGCCGCCGGTCGACCGCCGCTTCCACATCGGCAATGGTGGTGGGCAGCCCGAAGTCGAGCGCTGCCTTGTAGAGCTCAATCTTCTCGAACCCCGCCTCGCGCTGTTCGAGGTGGTGGATGGCCGAGGCTACCGCATGCGCGGCCGCGATCTGAGAGGCGGTTTGATTGCGAAAGCTGCGCGGCAGATACGGATCGTTCCGGCCGAGCCCGAGGAACGCCGCGAAGCCGTTCGCGAGGTCGCGAGCCTGCCCTGCTATGCGCGCCGAGCCCGCGACCAAGCGGCTGGCCAAACCGGGCTCCCGCTCACTCCGACCTACCGCTTCCGCGATCAGGGTGGGCAAGTCTAATCCGACGCCGCGCGCGGTGCTTTGCCATCCCTCATAGAGCGCGGCGCGGTCGGCGACCGGTGCCTTATTCTCCCGTGTCATCAGGGTCGCGGCTTGCAGCGCCTGGGGCGACAGCGAGCGTAGCTCGGCGACCTTGGCGAGGATTTGCTGCCGGCGGGTGCTGAACGCCATCACCATGTTTCGCGCGATACCCGCCGCCTCAAAGTTGCCGTGCTTGGACCGGTCGCCGATTTGGTAGCCGAGCGCCTCGACCGACTGCCGGAAGGTCGCCATTGTCATCGAGTTGAGCAGGGTGTTTAAGGACCAGAGCTTGTCGTTGCGGAGCGCCCGCCAGCTGCCATCGGGCAGTTGGGTGACGTTGGCCACGACCGCATGAACATGCGCCTGCGGCTCCTGCGCTCGGCTGGTGTCATGCTCAAACAGGCCGACGACGAGGTTGCCGGTCGGCACCAACTGCTCGCGCCCATCCACCTCGATGCGGGCCTGCGCGGCGTTCTTTTCCGCCCAGCTCAGGGTCGTTTTGACGGCTTCGGTATAGGCCTGGATGATGCGCTTGTCGCCGCCGACCAGCGCCAGCAGCGACCAGCTTTTCGGCAGCGAAAAGGTGAGGTCGACACCCGCCCGATGGACGCCCTCGCGGCCGACACGACCGCCGTCCGGAAGCTCGCCTTTGAGCAGCGCCTTGAAGGTCGCCGCCTCGATCCGGCCGGACAGACCGAGGGCCTCGGCACCGTTGCCGAACCACTCGCCCAGCGCTTCGCCGGCCGTATAATAGTTGTCGGCAGCGAAGTAGCTCGCCGAGCCCGCTGCCGAGCGGACGGTTGCGACGGATAGCATTGCGGCCTCACCGGTCCGGGCCGCGATAGATGCGGCCTGGTTGGCGGATCGGGATGACGTTTGCGGGGGGTTGCGGGTCCTGCGGCTGCGGGGTGGATTGCTCGTCTACCGCATGCTTGGCGGGTTCTTCGATCGGCGCGGCTCTGTCTCTGATGAGGTCTCCGCCAGCACTGGGACCGGAGTCGAAATCGGCGGTGCTGGAGCGACGGCCGGTGCGGCTGGTGGAGCTTTGGCAAGCTCATGCATCGACGAGGAAGGTGCTGCCGGTCGGACCAGAATCGCTAGGTGATCGACCGCACCTTTCAGAAGAACTATCACCGCCATGACGATGACGGCGATGGCTGTGCCTTGCTCGACTGCTGCCCTAAACTGGTGCCATGCGTCGACGATTGCGGGCACCTGCACGACCTGAAAGCGGAGCAGCCACAGGTCACCGTCGGGGAAGCTGATGCGCCCTGAACCGAGCGGATCCAAGCCTATGAACAGCCCGATACGTGCCTTCGCATAGGCCGAGCAGAAGGCGAGTTGCTGAACCGAGAGGTGCTGTTTCACCTGCCACCAAGCCGACCCGGCGATCGCAGATAAGGCGAGCAACGCGACCCGCTTGCAGCTGACTTCCTCGCCCACGTGGCTGTCGCCGAAGCCAGCCATCCGGTCACTGGTCATGGGAGTACCCTCCCAACTGGATCTCCTCGTTCCAAGCGGCGACGACACGATCGCGCAAGCTTCTGTCGGGGTGTGTCGATAGCAGCGCATCGACTGCGCGGACGATGAAGAGCAGGTTGCGCTCGGCCTCGGCAGGCGGGAGCAAGGTGGCCCCGTCGAGCTCGGCAACGACGAGGCGACGAAGCAGTCCGGTGACGCTCATCTGACGGGACCGGGCGAGTTTTCCAAAAGCCTCGAACAGCTCTGGAGTGACATAGCAGGCGAGGTGGTAACGCTTCAGCACGGCGAGCAGCCTTCAGCTAGCACGCCCCTTCCATGCCGAACAAAACCAGAACATCGGGCCTTTTGCAAGGGAAAAGCGATGCCGAGGGCACGCTTGGGACATCTGGTCACCGCAGGTCAGCACGATCACCTATGGTCAGCCATTCAGCTTGTCTGGCCATCCATACAATAAGACCCTAAATCAGTGCTTTATCTCATTCCGATGTCCGCTCTGGCGGGTAGGGTGTGCTTGGCAATCCCCAATTATCGCGGGTAGCTCCTAGGGTGGAAGCGCTCACTTATCTGGTGAGGAAATCTGTTTCCGGCGGGACACTTAGGCGCACGGGACAGCGCGCCAAACGCCGCACTGACGGGCCGCTGTCGGGCGTCGCGTTCTCCTTTCGATCGCAATTGGGGACCACATAGCCATCGCGGGGAGGCGACCTTCTCCGGGCCCCTGATCGGCCAAACAGACGCTACCCAGGGCGGCCTCCTTGGATTGAGGTCGCGCCCCGGCGGACATGTACTCCCCCGTCAGCGCGATCGTTCAGGCGGCTAAAGTCGAGGATCAACCGGTTCGGTTTCCATCGCCAGAACACCGAAGACGCACTGATGCACGCGGGTCAGCGGCGCATGCTCGACAAACCTGTGCAGTGCCTCCAGGCCAAGCGCGAACTCGCGGATGGCCATCGCCCGCTTCTGGCCGAGGCCGCGCTTCTTCAGCCGGTCGAGGTTCTCGGGACGGTCGTAATCAGGGCCGTAGATGATGCGAAGATACTCGCGTCCCCGACACTTGATCGCCGGCTGGAGCAGCCCCTTTTTGCCCCGCGCAATGAAGCTGAGCGGCTTCACCACCATGCCCTCACCGCCAGCGGCGGTAAGCTCTTCCCACCAGCTGACCGCCTCAGCGACTTGCTGCGGGTCGCCAAGGTCAACCGTACGGTAGCGAGTTGCGACGAACAGCGCCGGGTCTACGGCGGCAAGCCGATGCGCCTGCGCCATGTGCCACAGATTGTCCCGATCGGCGTGCACAGCTCCCTCTGTCGCGAGCAGATGAAAGGGGGCGATTCGGAGATCGGCAATGCCGCCAAACGGGGCGACATAGCGGTTGTAGGCGTCGCGGTAGCGACGTGCATCATTGAGCCGATCTGTCGTAGCGGTCGCGAGGTCGTCGACCGGCACGCCGCGAGCACGCGCTGCCGCCAGGGCTGCTTCAAGAGCGCCCAGCCCGGCGATCGCTGCCGCTCCGACCGGCGCGTACTGATCATGCACAAGGGCTCCCGCCTTCATGCTCCAGGGCATAATTTCGGCATCCCAAAGCACCCAGTCGGTCGCGAGTTCGGCCCATAGACCCGATCCGACCATGGCTTCATCAAGCCGGTGTAGGGCCGCCGCTTCCAGGTCGGCGTCATTGAAGAAGCGTCGCCCTGTCCGGGTGACGATGATGCCCCGTGAGCCGTCCGCAATCCCGAAACGGCGTTCCGCGACCTCGTTGGTTCGCGCGAGCACGATCAGCGCGCGCGACCCCATGTGCTTCTCCTCGACAACGACGGAGGCAACACCCTTGGTCGAGTAGTAGGCGAGCGCCTCCTCGGGCCGCTCCAGCCATCCATCCTGCTGGCTTGTCTCGGGCGGCGACATGGTCGGTGGAAGGTGGATCAGCCAACGCGGGTCAACGGCGTATCGGCTCATAACCTCAAGTGCCCCCGCCGCGTTCTCCTCGCGCACAATGACGGCGCCGAGATCGCGGGTTTCGATCACCTGCTTTCCCATCACGTCAGCAAGGTTGAGCTGTCGGACATGCGCCTCTCCGGTGGCAACCGGAGGAGCGCCCATGGGCCGGATCGGCTCGTAATAGGTCCGGAGCGCTGGCACCGACACGAGGTCCATTTCGGGATAGCGCAGCGCTGTCAGCTTGCCCCCGAAGCAGCAGCCCGTGTCGATGCACAGGGTGCCGTTGACCCAGTTGGACTCGACTACGGGGGTATGACCGTGGACGACTTTCGCCCGACCCTTGTAGTCCGCCGCCCAGTTGTAGCGCACGGGTAGCCCGAACTCGTCGACCTCGCCGGTGGTCTCTCCATACATGGCGAAGGCGCGCACGGCGCCGGATGCGCGACCCTGCATTTCCTCCTTGAGCCCGGCATGAGCGACCACCAGCTTGCCCTCGTCGAGCACGTAGTGGCTGATTAGCCCATCAAGCCAGCCACGCATCTCTGCCGCGAACTCGGGTGGCTCTGACGCGAACTGCTCGATCGTTTCCGCCAGCCCGTGGCTGACCTTCACCGCCTTGCCTGAGAGGTGGCGCTTGAACTTGTCATCGTGGTTCCCGACGACCGCGAGTGCCGTACCACTGTCCACCATGTGTCGAGCGATCCGCAGCACGTCGGGCGACCTGGGTCCCCGGTCGACAAGATCGCCAACGAAGATGGCGCGTCGCCCTCCGGGCGGCACGACCGTGACCGACTTGCCATCCCAATCAACTGCGTAGCCGAGGTTGGTGAGCAAGGTTTCCAACTCATCAGCGCAGCCGTGAACATCGCCGATGATGTCGAACGGACCCTTGTCCTCGCGGCGGTCGGTCCAAAGCTTCGTCCTCGAAATCGTGACCGCGTCGACTTCCTCAGCCGACCTGAGGGCGTGTACGTAGCGGATGCCTTCGCGCTGCATGCCGCGAAGCGAGCGCTTCAAGTCCTGCATCTGGCGGCGCACCGGCCCCGCGCCGAACTGCCGATCACTCCGCAGTGCATTCCGCTGCACCGCAATCCCTTCGGGCAGATCAAACACGATGGCGACGGCCAGCGCATGCCATTTCTTGGCCAGCGTGATCAGACCCTTGCGGGACTGCGGCTGGACATTGGTCGCGTCCACGACGGTGAAACGGCGGTTCTTCAGGCGCTTCTCGATGACGGCGTGAACGAGATCGAACGCATCCGGCGTGGCCGATTGGTCCGTCTCGTCGTCTGCAACCCACCCGCGTGCGCGGTCGGATGAAACGACTTCGGTCGGGAGGAAATGCTTGGCCGCAAAGCTCGACTTGCCGGTGCCGGAGGCACCGACCAGCAGCACGAGCGCGAACTCCGGAATTTCGATGTTCATCGAGTAAAAATCCCCATCTGAGTTGGTGCGCCGTAAGCGGCGTCTTCGACTCCGATGCCTTCAAAGCGGACCTGATAACCGTGCGTGAGCGCGACGCTTTGCGACCAATGCCGGAACTCGTCACGGCTCCATTCGAAGCGGTGGTCAGGGTGGCGGATCCGCCCGGCCGGAAGGGCAGGGAAAAGCGCATTGCAATCGCGGTTGGGCGTGGTGATGACGATGGCGTTGGGGCGAGCATGACCGAACAGCGCCTGCTCGAAAGCGGGCAGCCGTTCCGCGTCCATATGCTCGATCACCTCCACCACGGCAGCGGCATCGAAGCCTTGGAGCCGATCATCTCGGTAGGTTAGCGAGCCCTGTAGAAGCTCGACCCGTTTCCGCTTCATGTCCGACATCTCGTCCAGCCTGAGCCGGTCTCCCGCCTGGGCGAGGACGCGTGGAGCAACCTCGACGCCGACAATGCGACTGAAGCCCGGAAGCTTGAGCAGTTCGCGCAGGAGGCGGCCCTCGCCGCAGCCGAGATCGAGCACGCTGGTGGCGCCTAGCTCCTTCAGCACGGCGGTGACACGTTCCATGCGGGTATCGTTGAGCCGGATCGGCTGCTCGATCGCCGCTTCTTCCGCGTCGCGCAGTTCGACTTCCTCAATCGGCTCCGGATCGGCGCGCTCGTCGAGCCCGGTCTGCGCCAACCGCACGAGCGACCGGAAGTTTTTTAGATATCGCCGGACGATCAGCTCGCGCTGGGGGTGAGCGTCCAGCCAGCCTTCGCCCTTGCGGAGCAGCTTCTCCACCTCGTCCTCGCCGATGTAGTAATGCTTCGAGTTATCGAGGACGGGTATCAGCACGAATAGGTGGGTGAGTAGCGCGGCAAGCCGCACCTGCCCGGTAAGCCGAAGCTCGACATAGGGGCTGTCGCCCCACTCCGGGTGAGCCGGATCGAGCGGAATCGGGGTCGCGTCAACGGTGTAGCCGAGCGGCTCGAAGAGGCTCGCGATCAGTCCAGCCTGCCCCCGCGCGGGCAAGGGCATGATGGCCGCCTCCAGCGGGATTGGCTGATCGGCAAGGTCCTGCCGCAGCTTCGACCTACCGCCCATTGCAGTGTTGAGCACGCGCCCGATAGCGACCGAAAGGAGCGACGAAGCGGCGTAAGGCCGATCGTTGACGTACTGGTCCTGGATGCCGGGCGCACCCCCTTTGCCGCGCACCAGCTCGACCGTGTCAACCTCGAGGGTGAGCGCGGCGGTGCAGCGCTCCTCATTGGCTTCGGGGAAGAACAGGGTCGCCCGCCCGAACGGAAGCTCGACGGCATGCACGTTGTCCGGGTGCTTCATCAGCAGGAAGCCAAGGTCGGTAGCAGGCCGGTGATCGGTCGAGATGGTCAGGAGCATCGATGCTGCTTTCGGCTACGAAAAAGCCCTCCCGAAGGGCTCGGAAGGGCTGTCGCGATGGTCGGGTGGTGGTGGTTAGTTCCGACTAAGGCGCAGCCCAGGAGCGAGGCAGGCGGGCGTAATGCGGGCGTGCAAAATTGCTCGCCAAAGCGGAGGCCGGGATGCGTTCAATCGCGGTCATCACCAACCCAGTGCGCATGATCTGCTCATCTCGCGAAGTGACGCAGCCGTCAAGTCGCGTCCGAGCGCGCGCGCGTCGCTTTCAATTCCCTCTTCACCAATCGCTTGGTTGAGCAACCTGTCGTTGACGAGGACGAGGACTGCGCTACCAATCGGACGAATGAAGGCGAGCCTACCGCTTATCGTTCTGCTGGTGTGCGCCGGATGCTCGGAGGCCTGCCAGAACGAGATAGCTTTGCGTGAACGTTCGCCCGATGGCCGCCACGCAGTGGTTCTCTTCCAACGCGACTGCGGAGCTACGACAGGATTCTCAACTCAAATCTCAATCTTAGGAACGAGTGATAAGCCTTCTGGCGGCGGCAACGCGTTTATCGCCGACGACAATCATGGTGCCGCACGTGTCGGCGACTGGGGTGGCTCGTGGGCAGAGATGAGATGGCTCTCGCCCGACCGCTTGCTTATTCGATATGCGGTGAAGTCAAGGCTTTTCAAGCAAAGGGACGAGGTGTCGGGAGTGCGGATCACCTATCAGGCTGTCAGCAGCTAGCGCCCTCGTTGCGGACGTTCATACGTTGACCGATGAAGGGTTACATGGCGGACTGGCACATCGAACAGGCAACGATCTTATTCACCCGTTTCGCTGAGAAGCACGGGCTGACATATGAAGTAGAACCCAATGCTCCTATCGAGGTACTTTGGAGTTTCCCGATCCAAGGCGCACTTTCAGTGCCTATCACGCTCGGGCTCCAGAACGGTGATGAACTCAATCTCGGTATTGCGGAGTTTTGGTCGTATTTCTTCCCATTTGAGGATGTCTTCGCTCAATTTGAGCGCATCCTAGATGCATGGATTGACGGCAACGCACGCTTAGTTTTAGTCAGACTCGGAGGACGAGCCCTGCAAATCCGTGATAAGGGGGAATGGAAGACGATCTACCGCGCAAATTGCATCCTTCCGGTCCCAAAGAACCCGAAGCGAACCATCGTGAATGACTGTTCGCGCCGACTGTTCTGAATGCCCCGGCCATTTCGCCGCGGGAAGTGGCACGAAAGGCTGCCGGTAGGCCAACGCCCCGAGAACCGACATTCAGGATTGTGGCTGCCTTACTCCGGCGTACCAAAAGGTTGTAGCCGACAGCGATGCAATAGCCGCAAACGCCAGCGTCCATTTGATGACGGCGCCGCCCTGCATGTGTAGGCCGAACGGGTTGACGGGTGGAACCGGCGCTGGGGACAGCTGGAGCCAAACAGCAATCGCGCCAGCGAAAAGAACGAAGGGCAGGACAGTGAGGCTCAGATAATTGATCAAACCGATCTTCTGGAAACGTCGCAACACTAGGTGGATGGGAAGCCCGATCAAAAGAGTAGCGCCGTAGCTGAACAGGGCGAATGCTAACATGGCGAGGAAAATTCCCGCGGCCTCCGCGGCCCCCGCGTCTCCCGTATCCCCGATCATTGCGTTTACTCCGATCGCAAGTAGCAGCGGCACCACCACAGGCAGCGGGGCTATCGCAAGGGCCTTTATCTCTCGCCTGCCCATGGTTCTTCCCATCGCCGTCAGACCTAACATCAACCTACATCACTCGACCTTTGCTTTCCACCCAGGTCAGGATGTCGTGATCGGTGAAGCGGACGCACGAAAGCGGCCGGGCAGGAAACGCCCAATAGCGGACATGCCTTCGAGGGTATATCTTGAGCATCATGCTTGGCTGGTTGCGCAAAAGACTCGTGAACACCTCGCCGCTGACGCTTTGGAGTGTCAGTTTTTCGGATGGCGATATCGTGACCAGCGATGGTCGGGGCGCTGAACGAACGCTGCCCCTTCGCGACCTGCGTCGGGTTGTAGTCGCGACAGACGATAGCGGTCCCTGGGACGCGGACGTCGTGTTCCTGTTGTATTCAAATGACCCAGACCCTGCCGCCATCTTTTCACTCGAAGCGACCGGGCGAGACGGCTTCGTGGAGTGGCTGAGTGCCCAGCCGGGCTATCAGGACCGCGAACTAGCCAAGGCGATGGGTTCGACGCGGGTCGCGAGGTTCGAAGTCTTGGCTATCGAGCCGAACGTCAGCTAACCACCCAACGATCGCCGTTCCTGGCCGGCCGGCAAAGCGGACCCAAAAACGGCCTGCCCGGAACCGCCCAGTTGCGGACGTCCATCAATGGCGGCAGTCTGGCCCGCGTGAATGATCGCGCTCCTCCCCAGATCATCGAACTCGCAGAGGCAGACATTTCCGGGCTTCGCCAAGCATGGAAGATCACCCGGCTTATTGCGGAACTCAAGGCCGACGGAAGCTCGGAGCGAGAGCTAGGCTATGACGATTTCGGCAGAGTGGTGCATCGTTGGCCGGGCGGCCAAAGTTTAGCACCTCGCGGCATCCTTGATGGATGCGAGTTCAAGCGGCCGCTATCGCCAGACTTGTCTGAAGCAGACTTCCAGTCTCTCTGGGAAAAGGCCGTCGAAGAAGAGGAGTTCTTTGCCGAGCACGATCCGTTTGGAGATCGCTTCGGAACCGCAATGCCCTGGTGGGGCTGCCTAGGCGCTCTCGCTATGCTGGCGGCTGTGACCTACGTCCTGATGCGCTGGAACAGCTAGACTAACGACCGCTCGCCACCATCATCGGCCATGCCAGCCTGCAAAGATCAGGATGCCGTAGATCATCGGCAGCACGAAAAGCGCGATCACCGCTGTAACTGCCGCTACAAGCGCAATCCGCCTCGTGTGTTTCCGCCCGATCATGCAGTGAGCGTAGCATCGTCCGTGCCCGGCACAACGGTGGCTCAGCCCGCCTTCCGCCGAAAAGCCGAGGGTCGGCGAACCACTACGTCCCGTCGTTCCAAAGGGTCACAGCTGCCGTGCACTGCGTGGCGAAACTCAGCGGCGCCATCCCGTCCGAAATCGGAGCGCCCGTAGCATCGCGAATGTATCGCAGCATTGGACACCTGCGTCGACACAGACATCAGGAATTCTCCGGTTCTGCCGCTGTAGCCTCCGCTTCGATACCTCCGTGGTGACGACGCAACGAGCACCAGGGTCGGCTAGCGCATGAGCGATTAGGAACGGATCGCGGCCGATCGCCTCCAACTCGTCGTCCGTGAGATCGTCGGCATAGTGATTGACGACCTGCTGGACCAACTCGGGCCGAACATCCTGATCGAAAAGGATCGCGGCTTTGTGGGTGTCGTCCTGTATCCACGCATAAAGCAGGTCGCGATCGGCATCGGTGCCGCCGTCCTTAACCTCTTCGAGCGTCTCCAATGGCATCTTGATCTGACCGGCATTGCCCTGATGAAGCAGCCATTCCCAGAACTCCGGCACCGCATCGACGGGATAGTAAAGATGATGTGCGGTGATCAGCACGTTCGCGTCGAGCAGATACACCACCGGTCAGGCGCCTTGCTCTAGCGGCAGGGCAGCGCCGCTTAGAAGCGGATGGACGCTGCGGGGCTTAACACCGAGCAGCTTGCCGGCTCGGGTAGGGGTCAGCACCCCCTCGCTCATATTCCGCGCGACGAAGTTCAGCAGCGCCGCGCCTAAACGATGCCGGCGAACGATGTAGTAGTTGGGGCCGCCCTCCTGGCCTCTGGCGCGCTCACGTTGCGCGGCCCGGCTCTGCAGCCATTCGGTCCTGAATGTATCGGTGAGCGCCCGCCAAGCGCCCTGGGTGATCCGCTCCGAGCGGAAAAGCCGGTAGGCCACGAGTGAGCGGCTCACGAGCCGTTCGGCGGCAAAACCAGTGATGAGGCGGCTGGCTTCTGCTTCGTCTGATGCTGGAGTGATTGCGAGTTGATCGAGTTCGCGGGGCGGCAGCAGGAAGGCGCTCGCCACGTCGTTGCAGAACTGCTCGGTCGCGCCCTCGAAGTGCCCGCCGCTCACCCCGGTGGCCCCGAGCCAAAGGTGAGCGACCTCGTGCAGAAGCGTGAACGACCAAGCCGTCTTGGCGTCCTGGTCATTGATCACCACGAACGGAGCGATGGCGTCGGCGAGCGCAAACCCACGAAAAGCATCAACGTCGATCGCGCTATGGTGACTGCCAAGGTTGCCGATCAACAGCACGTATATCCCGGCTGCCTCAACACGACTGCGGAGCAACGCGAACCCGGCATCGGCCGAGCCTTGAGCCCGGAACTCGGCAAGATCGAGCTTGAGCGCTTGTCGGATCGAAGCCAGAACCGGGCCGACTCCATCGTTGCGCGCCATCGAGCCGATAAACGGAAGCGGCTCGACATCATCTTCGTCGACCAGCACGGCGCGCACCACTGCCTGTCGGCCGCGGATATCCCGAACGAGCGCGTCGACCAGCGGTTCGCCGTGGGTGTGACGGTCGGGCAGCGTCCTGAAGTCCTCACCGCGATCGCCGCGCACGGGCGGCTCGCTCAAATAGAAGGAGACGAGGGGACGCCGGTAGACCTTGGCCATCTTGAGAAGGACAGGCCGCGAAACCTCCCCTTCGTTGGTTTCGAGGGCGAGAAGGCGATCGGCGCTCGATAGCCCACGTGCGCTGTTGATCCCGACCTTCGATGCCGCGTTCTCAAGCGAAAGCCCGGCGCTCTCGCGCGCCCATTTTAGGATCGAGGGTTTCACCATCGGCATGTCACCGTCCTTCGCACGAAGGCCCCGCCGCGCGCGACGGAAAACGATCGCGCCCCAGTCTCATTCAGCCTCGTGCGCACGGCCTGCGGCGATCTTCGCGCTTTCCGATTTGAGCGGCCGCGAGACCGGGCAAACCTCCTGCACGTAGCCGTTCAGCGTGTTGGCGAGGTGATCTGGGACCAGCCGGTAGAACACGAACTGGCCGCGCTTCTCGCTTGAGATCAGCCCTGCATTCTCCAGCACCGACAGGTGCTGTGACACGGCCGGCTTCGAAATCTTGAAGCGGGACGCAATCTCACCGGCGCTTAGCTCCGCATGGGCGAGGTAGGCGAGGATTTTCCGCCGAGGGGTGGAGGACAGCGCTTCGAAGACCTTCTGCATGGAGAGTAATTAAGGGATAAGCTAACCGCTTGACAAGCCGCTCCGCATAATTAAGCCGTAAGCTAACTGCTTGGAGAGCTTATGAGCAACCCGCCTGATCCCCATCGCGTCAATACGATAGTGGAGGTGCCTGGGTGCAGCCCTGTCGCCGGTCGGGTCCACTGGGACCCTAGCCACTCGCTCTGGAATGGCGGTATGATGGCGACCTCGCTGCTCGTGGCCCCGTGGCTAGTCAGTTGGAGTGCTGTTGCGGTCTGCATCGTTCTGACAGGCGCCACGCTGATGCTCGGGCATAGCGTTGGCTTCCATCGTCGACTGATCCATGGAAGTTTCGATTGTCCGCTCTGGCTGGAGCGCCTGCTCGTCTGGATCGGAACGCTCGTCGGAATGAGCGGCCCCCTCTGGATGATCCGCACCCACAATCTACGCGACTGGGCACAGCGACAGCCCGACTGCCACGACTATCTCGCGCACCGGCAGTCGATGCTAGTCGACGGCTGGTGGCAGCTGCACTGCCGGCTCAACCTTTCGCGGCCCCCTTCCTTCGAGCTCGGCCGTGCGGGTCGTGATCCGCTCTATCGCTTCCTGGAGGCTACCTGGATGCTGCAACAGTTGCCTGTCGCGGCGTTGCTCTACTTCGGCGGAGGCTGGCCGTGGGTGGTCTGGGGCACGTGCGTGCGGGTCACGCTGTCGGTGAGCGGCCACTGGTTCGTCGGCCACCTAGCGCACAGACGTGGACCGCAAAGCTGGCTAGTCGAAGGTGCCGGCGTGCAAGCGCACGACGTGCCCTGGGCCGGTCTCCCGACGATGGGCGAGGCATGGCACAACAATCATCACGCATTCCCGGGATCGGCCCGGATCGGCCTGTATCCCGGCCAAAGCGACTGGGGCTTCGCATTCATTCGAGCGCTTGAGCGGGTGGGCCTCGCCTGGAATATCGCGCTCCCTGAGCATCTGCCCGCGCGACCCGCTGTCAAGCCTACGCCGCGAAGCCGTGCGCGGGCATCGTACTCGATGCTGGAGGGCTAAGCCGATGCGGCTGCTTCCATCCCTTGAGGGCACGCTCTCGCCGATACGCTATGCGATCGTTGCGCCATTGCTCCTTCTGTCGCAGCATCTAGCAGTTGTGGTTGCGTTCCGCTCGACCGGGCAGCGCCTTGTGCCAGACGCCGAGTTCTGGCTGTTGCCGCTTCGGCGATTGGGGGAGCTGCCCAATCTACCGAGCTGGCTGGCGGCGGCCGCCTTTGCGTTTAGCCTAACCGTGGCATGGGCGCTTGCGGTACTCTCCTTTAGGCGCGCCTCCTGGTCGGGTGGTGCACATGCGGTGGCCGCATTCTCCGTCGTGCCGGGTTTGCAATGGGCCGCCGTGCTGCTGCTCGCGTTCATCCCTGTTTTGCCGGCGAGGCCGGATGAGCCTGCACGGGGCAGCAAGGTGACCGCGATCGTTCGCGGCGTGTTAGCGGGCATGGCGATTATCGTTGGCGCTGTACTTGTTTCGGCGATCGGTTTCGGCAGTTACGGCTGGGGGCTGTTCGTCCTCACTCCGTTCTTGGTAGGTGTGACGACAGCCTACATCGCCAACCGACATGAGGAGCTTCCCTCGCGGCAAAGTCTCGCCCTAGTCGTGGCGGCTGCGGCGCTTGGCTCGCTCGCCCTAGTCGGCTTCGCGCTTGAAGGTCTATTCTGCATCATCCTCGCTGCACCGCTTGGAGCACTCGCCGCCGCCGCTGGAGGCGCACTCGGACGCGCCATCGCGCGGTCTGGTCGGAACCAAGGGACACCGCTCATGAGCGTAGCGCTTTTGCCGGCTCTCTTCGCGTTCGAGGCAGCAATGCCGCCCGTGCTCGCGCTAAGCGCCAGCGAGCAGATCGATGTAGCTGCCCCTCCTTCGGCCGTTTGGCAGACGTTGACGAGCGATGCCTCCATCCAGTCGTCGCCCGGCCTGGTTGGGCTTGCCGGACTTGCATACCCCGTCCGTAGCCGCCTGCTCGGTAGCGGCGTCGGCGCGACACGGCTCGGCATCTTCTCGACAGGGACCGCTGTCGAGCGTGTCACTGATTGGGTGCCCGGACGTCGGCTCGCGTTCGATGTCCTGAGTCAACCGCCAGCTATGATCGAGGCGAGTCCCTACGCCCACGTCCACGCGCCACACGATCTTGGCTACTTCATGACGACATCGACGTCTTTCGATTTGGAACGACTGCCAACGGGCGGCACGCGACTGAGCGTGCATGCTTCGCATCTTCTCCGCATTGATCCGGCGCTTTATTGGGAGCCGCTCGCTCGTTGGGCTATTCGGGCCAACGTGACGAGAGTTCTCGGAAGCATTAAGGCTCAAGCTGAACGGACAATCCCTAGCGGCTAAGCTTATTTATGCTCGGAGCACAGATCGCTGGCAGCCCCGCGCGCCCGGCTAGCGAGTTAACATCGAAAGGCGATCTCACTGAATCATGCGAGCGATGGCGCGGCCAACCTGCTCGGCCGCATCTAGCACGTGCTCGTCGTCGAGGTGGGCATAGCGTGCGGTCGACGCAGTTTTTGCGTGCCCCAACAGCCGCCCGATCATCGGCAGCGTTTCCTTGTTCATGGCTGCATGGCTAGCGAACGTGTGTCGCAGGTCGTGTAGTCGCACACCAGCCAATTCCGCACGCGCGCGGATTGCGTGCCAGCAATAATCGACGTTGATTTGCTTCCGCAGCTTCGGATTCCAGAAGAGCCAAGGCACGTCCTTGCGCCTCGGCAACGTGGCGATGAGTGCCCGCGCCTCGCTGCCCAGCCAGACAGTTCGCGGCCCGGTCTTGCTGTCGCGCAGCATGAGCCGATTGCCCTTTACATCCTGCCATTGCAGCCCGAGCACCTCGCCCAGTCGGCAACCGGTGAGCAGCAGGAGGGTAACCGCTGTCGCTGAGCTGGCCCTCACGCTATCCACGGCGATGCGCTCCTCCGCCAGCACTTGCCCCAGCCGCTCCAACTCCGCGCGGCTAAGAAAGCGCTCGCACTGCCTGCGGCGGTTCGGACGTACCGAGCGGCAAGGATTGGTGTTCTCCAGGCGGTAGCCCCAGCTCTCCGCCTTGTTCAGCATCGCGGCGAGTATGCCGAGCGTGCGGTTGGCAGCGCCGGGGCCGGTTCGGTTGTTCAAGTCAGCGAACCAGCTCGTGACGTGCGCCTCGTTCAGCTCGTCGATGAACACGCCGGAGAAGGCGCGATCGAGATAGAGCGCGCGGTACTGCGTCTGTGTCTCATAGGTCGAAGGCTTCCACTTCGGCGACCAGCGATCCCAATATTCTTTCAAGAAGTCGTCAAAGCGCGGCGCGGACCGGATACGCTTGCGATCGGTGGCGGGATCGAGCCCCACCTGCGCATAGGCGAGCACGCGCCGGGCGACCATCGTCGCCTGATGCCGCGTGATCACGGCGGCGGAGCCGATCGTCACCGTC
The DNA here is from genome assembly GCA_964245585.1 of uncultured Sphingomonadaceae bacterium. Lineage (GTDB taxonomy): Bacteria > Pseudomonadota > Alphaproteobacteria > Sphingomonadales > Sphingomonadaceae > Solisphingomonas. The sequence goes on from CAXTMX010000001.1 coordinate 68,686, forward strand.
CGCATCCGCCCCGCCATCCGGGTCTGGACGATGTAGACGTTGCGGCCCGTAGCATAGTGGCGGATACCGAACCCGTGCTCGATGCCGAGCCAAGTCGTCGTGCGCGGCTTGCCTCGCGGCAGGCGCAGGTGAGCGACACTGGCACCTACCTCCGCGAGCGCGTCGGCGACGACCTGTTTGAGCGCCAGCGCTGTCCCAGTCGAAGCCCTATCGCCTGAGCGAGCGAGCCGGATATCCGCTGTGCCGCGTCGCCGATCACGTCACCGGACAGGTGGGCGTATTTGGCCGTGGTTTCCGGAAGCGCATGCCCGAGCAGCTTGCCGATGGTGGCAAGCGGCACGTTGTCCATGATCGCCGTGGACGCGAAGCTGTGGCGCAGATCGTGGACGCGGACGTCGGGCAGGGCGCAGGTGCGGCGGAACCGCTCCCACCAGCTTTGGAAGGCGAGTGAGCCCGTGCCGCGCCTGTTCGGGAAGACGAGCGAGCAACCCTGATGCCTCGGCACCTCTTCGAGCACCGTCAGCGCCTGGCTGTTCAACCAGACGGTCTTCTGCCCGGTTTTGCTATCGGGAAGGGCCAGATGCGGCGGCTTGACCCATTCCCATCTGAGATCGCGGATCTCGCTGATCCGCGCGCCTGTGTAGAGCAGTAGCCGCACGAACGCGACCTCGCCGGGGCTGGACGCCTCCGCGTCGCGGAGCGCAGCTCCGATGCGCCGATACTCAAGCGGTGTGAGGTAGCGTTCGCACGGCGGGCGCTTGTAACGCGACATGCCCCGGCAGGGGTTGGAGCCCTTGCGGCGCAGGCGAAGCTGTTCGGCATACTTCAACAGCGACGCCAGCACCGGAAGGGTGCGGTTGAACGTGACCTCCCGTCCGCCCGCCAAGCTGTCTCGCCAGCGGAGCACGTCTGCCGGAACGATGTCGGCAACTCGGATCGCGCCGAACACGGGTAGCAGTTCGCGCTTGCAAGCGCCAAGGTTCCGCTTCTGCGTCGACGGCTTCCAGTAACGGGCGATGTCGCTCCAGTAGGATTCGACAAAGTCGGCGAGGATCGGCGTCGCCTTCACGACCGTCCGCTTGGGCAGGCCATCGAGCGCCACCTCCGCGAGCAGCCGCCGCGCTTGCGTCCGCGCAAGCACGGCGTCGACATCGTCGGTGCAGCCGAGCGTGATCCGCCGATGCTTGCCGCGATGCCGGAGGCGGACGAACCCAATAGTAGCGCCCCGTCGGCCGGACCCTCAAGCCGAACCCTGGCAGCTCGGTATCCCAAATGCAGTATTCCGAGGCGGCGAGCGGCAACTTCCGCCGGGCAAAGTTTCCGTCAAGAAAGGCCCGGCGACCGGGCTTGTGCCGGCGGGGGACCATAAGGCCAACATCATTAGCAGGACTGGGCTCGAAAGTCGCGCAATCCTGCGGATTTCGTGGGACCGGGTGGCCATCGGCAGCATGCGAGCCGCTTAGCGTCGCCAGCATCTCCTGCACTGATTTCACAGCACTTTTTCCCATAAACTGCGGCTTAGCCGCGTAAGGTGTGCATGCTTCCCTCTCTCATCAGCTCAACGGCCCTTGGGTTAGCTACTACTTCTCTGAGAGTTCGAACCGAATTACCGGGGGAGCGCCGAAGGCGCGTTCGCGCGCCCTCCAGTCGTTCATCGGCTCTGCAAACCCGTGTTGCTCGATCTGCTGCCGACCCCCTAAGGTGCTCGCATGGGGGAGACTTTCGACGCCGAACAGTTCATCGCACAGTGGCGCGACACGGGTGGATCGGAGCTCGCGAACACGCAGAGCTTCATCAACGGCCTGTGCCGGCTGATCGGGGTCGAACCGCCGCGTGGCAGCCGCACCGACGATGCCCAGAACGACTGTGTGTTCGAGCGTCGCGTGGTCCAGGAGAACGGCGACGGCACGCGCGATTTCGGCCGAATCGATTGCTACAAGCGAGGCGCGTTCGTCCTCGAAGCGAAGCAGGGAAGCGAGGCCGATCGCGCCGTCGCGGAGCGCGGCGAGGACGATCTCGACCTATTCGGCCAGACCGCATCGGCGCGTCTTGAGCGGGGCACCGCGCGGCGCGGCACGCCCAGTTGGGCGAAGGCTATGGTGCAGGCAAAGGGTCAGGCCGAGCGCTATGCCAAGGCGCTGCCGGCAGACCATGGCTGGCCGCCGTTCCTGCTCGTCGCGGACATCGGCTATTGTATCGAGGTCTACGCCGACTTCTCCGGCACCGGTAAATCCTACTCTCAGTTCCCCGACCGCTCGCGCTACCGCATCATGCTCGACGATCTGCGCGATCCCGAGGTGCGCGATCGGCTGGCAGGGCGAGCGGTAGCGCAGGCTGTGCGCGGTGTTCGACGGCGGGAAACAGGCACGCGACGTGCAGGAGTTGTCGAATGAGCCTCGCAAGCGATCTCACCCGCGCGCGTACAGAGGAAGACGTCAAAGATGCTTACATTAAGGCGCTCGGCCTCAAGGGCTATCATAAGGGCCTCGTCGACATTCAGACCGAGGAGGTGTGGTTCGAGGCGAAGGACGCGCCCACCCCGCCGATCATCATGATCGCGCAGCTGATGTTCTACGTCCGCGCCGCGAAGAAGCGCGGCGAGCCGATCCCCGCGTTCCTCGCAGTCATCGATCGCGAGAAGGCCGCACTCATGCCGACCGAGCGCGCGTTGCCGCTGCTTGAAGACAAGGCGATCGTCTGGCCGAAATCGGGCTCAGGCGCCGATCGCGCGCTCGCTGCGCAGATCGCGCCCTATGTCCAGACGCACATAGTCGAATATGAGGTCGCGCACGACGAGGCGGCGTTCGTCAGGGCAGTCAAGGATGCGATCCGCGACCGCCGCATCATCCGCACGCCCATCACGCCGGACAATCTGCGGCAGGTGTTCGATCGCTGGGTCGATCTCGTCGGCGGCGAACTCGGCGTCGACAACCAGGCCGATTACGCCGTGCTGTTCTTCGCCGACATCATGCACGACGGCGCGAACGAGGCGATGCGCAACCTGCCTGCGCGCCTGCTGATGACAGCCGCCGGCCCCACCTTCCTGCTCGACGGCCGCACCTACGAACTCGCCAGCCAGCGCGGCTACAACAACTTCTGGGCGATCTATCACCGCCCGCCCGAGGCGAAGCACCGTCACTATCTGCTCGAACGCCGCGACAGCTTGCTCCCGATCGACGAACAGAAGTTCAAGGGCGCCTATTACACCCCGCTGCACATCGTCGACAAAGCCTATGACGAATTGCGCGCGACGCTCGGCGACGATTGGCAGCAGCGCTATATCGTTTGGGACATGTGCGCCGGCGTCGGCAATCTGGAGGCGAAGCACAGCAACCTGCGCAACGTCTTCATGTCCACGCTCGATCAGGCCGACGTCACGATCATGCGCTCTAACCCCGCCTTCGCCGGGGCGGAGATCTTCCAGTACGATTACCTCAACGATGATGTCACCGACTTCGGCGAGATCGATTACGGGCTGTCGAACAAGCTGCCGGCGGCGCTGCGACAGGCAATCGCCGATGCCAATGCAGGGGTGAAGGGCGCCAAGCCGATTCTGGTGTTGATCAACCCGCCTTATGCAGAGGCGACAGGCGGCGGTCTCGCCGTTCCAATGGCCGTCAGCGAAAACAAGCTAGGAGTATCGAACACTCAGTTCGCCCGCACCGCAATGGCTCGTTACGGGAAAGCTACAAATGAACTCTTCATGCAGTTCATTGCACGGATTGATCGCGAGTTGCCCACCAGCAAGCTCGCAATCTTTAGTAAGATGAAGTACATTAGCACGCCTACCCTGAACCAATTTCGAGATGTCTGGCGGGCCGAGTTTCTGGGTGGATTTGCTGTTCACAGTCGATCTTTTGAAGGCTTAAAGGGAGAGTTTCCAATCGGCTTCGTCATCTGGGACACTGGGAAGAACGTCCAGATTGAGAATGTCACCGTAAACGCCCTCGACCGGTCTGGGGAACTCATTGGAGAGAAGACGTTTCTGAATTTCGACGATCTTCCGCTGTTGACCGATTGGATTCACCGCCAGCCATCCAATACTGATGCGGCGATCCCCCTGAAAGGTGCTGTTGAACCGGCAACTGCAACAAAGGACCTTCGCGGCGATCGGTGGTCCAACGGTGCTATCGCATGGCTGAATTGCGCGGGGAACGATCTACAGAACGCCGCAAATAAGACGATGCTGATGTCGTCTGGGTATGGCAGTGCGCGAGGCTTGTTCGTCACACCGGGAAACCTCTGGCAGGCTGCCATCGTCTTCGCCGTCCGCCGCCTCATCAAGCCGACGTGGCTCAACGATCGCGATCAGTTCCTCCAGCCGTTGCAGCCGCTGCCCGACGAGTTCAGGTCCGACTGCCTCGTTTGGATGCTTTTCAATGGCAGCAACCTCACCGCCGGCGCGGACGGGCTGCGCTGGGACGATCGCGACTGGTCGCTGACCAACCACTTCATCCCCTTCACCGAAGCCGAGGTGGGCGCGAGCGGTCGCTTTGAGTCCGACTTCATGATCCGTTACATCGCCGGGATGGCCTTCTCGCCCGAGGCGCAGGCCGTGCTTGACGAGGGCTGCGCGCTGTTCCGCCGCTTCCACGCGACGCATTTCGCACGTAGGATCAGGGACGAATTCAAGCTCGGTCGTGCCGACGCCGGCTGGTATCAGGTCCGCCGCGCGCTCCAGGCCTTTGACGATACAGAACTGACCGATTTCGGCTCGTTCAATCAGGCCTATGCCGCCCTGTCGACGAAGCTGCGCCCGATGGTCTACTCGCTTGGCTTCCTGCCCGCGTAGTCCCGTCAGACTTGTGACTACGGTTGCGCGAAGCCCGGGCGCTCAGCCCGCAGGAGCGCGACATCCACGATCGCGGGCTCGTCACGCTGATCCGTCAGCATCACGACTCGATCGATGAGGGCGCTGCGGATGCCTATGGCTGGGGCGACGAGCATCGCGCCGGCACGCTGGACGAGGAAACGATCCTCACCCGCCTCGTCGCGCTCAACAAAGAGCGGGCGACGGAAGAGGCGCGCGGGCTGGTGCGCTATCTGCGCCACGCGTTCCAGGATCCCGGCTATCGCGCGCCGGTCGCGGCCACGCTCGATCTCGGCGAGGCGGCAGTGGCGCCGGTCAGCAACGTCATTCCCTGGCCAGCGACCTTGCCCGAACAGGTCGGTGCGGTGCAGTCGATCCTCGCCGCCGCGCCCGCGCCGCTTGGCGCAGGGGACATCGCCCGCAGCTTCAAGGGCAAGCGCGCCGCCACCGTCCGCCCGGTGCTCGACGCGCTCGCCGGCCTCGGAATGGCGCGTCGCCTCAATGACCGGCGTTACGCAGCCTGATCGCTCCCGCGTTGTCGCGCACGGCGCTCCGGCTCGGGCGCGAGGAATAGGCAGGCAGTGTCGAAGTCGCGCATGGTCTGCTCGTCGATCGCGCCGCCCTGGCGGAGGCCTTCCATCATCTCGTGGACGGCCGCCATCGGCTCGCTCCTATACGTCCTCGTCGCCATAGCTCACCTCGCCAGCCTCCCGCGTTTCGCAGTCGCCCGGTAGCACATGAAGGAACGCCATGGTGGTTGAAGTTCAGCACTACAACATGTAGATATGTTTCTACATAACAGGAGGGTCGGGCCGTGGGATCGACTACGCTGTCCAGTCGCGAGTTCAATCAGGATGCCAGCCGGGCGAAGAAGGCGACCGCGGGCGGTCCGGTCTTCATCACCGATCGGGGCAGGCCGGCTCACGTCCTGATGAGCATCGAGGATTACCAGAAGCTCGTCGGGAAGGGCGTTAGCATCGTCGACCTGCTCTCGGCGGATGAGCAGGACGCCATCGACTTCGAGGCGCCGCGCGCATCCGGTTAGCTCTTCCGACCTGCCGACCTGTCCTGATGTACCTGCTCGATACGAACGTCGTATCCGAGCTGCGCAAGGCGAAGAGCGGCAAAGCGGATGCGAACGTCGTCGCCTGGGCGCAGCCAATCCCCGTCGGGAGCCTGTTTCTATCGGCGATCACGGTCCTGGAGCTCGAGCTGGGCGTCCTGCTGATCGAACGACGCGACGCGGCTCAGGGCAAAGTTTTGCGGGCTTGGCTCGACCAAAGCGTCCTGCCGGCATTCGAAGGCCGCATCCTCCCCGTCGACGTGGAAGTCGCTCGGCGGTGCGCGCGGATGCACGTTCCGGACCCACGCTCGGAGCGCGACGCGCTGATCGCGGCGACGGCGCTCGTCCACGGAATGACCGTGGTGACCCGCAACGTCCCGGACTTTTCAGGCCTCGATTTGCCGCAGCTCGACCCGTGGCAAACGGGCACGAAAATGTAGCCCAAAAGCACAAGTGTGGGGTAAATGTAGGAGAGACTTTCGGCCGAAAAGCGAAAAAGCCGAACAATCTAAGTAGCTTACACTTTCCCCTTGCGGACACCCTCTCCGCCACGGGCCCCTCCGCAGGGGTTCGCAGAAGTCCGCACGGATCGACATTTTCCTCCGATTTCTGACGATTAGCGGGCCGACTCGTTCGGACCCGTTCGCAGGCCTCCGCTTCTGGCGTGGTCCCAAAACGTGGTCCCGGCACGTCGAAAACGTGGACCCAGAGGTGATCATGCTCAACGATGCGAAAATCCGCGCCGCGAAGCCGCGGGACAAGGCCTATAAGCTGACCGACAGTCACCGGCTCTACCTGCTGGTGAAGCCCGGCGGCTCCAAGCTGTGGAAGTGGAGCTACTCCTACGACGGCAAGCAGAGGACACTGCACTTCGGCGTCCATCCGAAGGTGTCGCTGCTGATGCTAGGATCAGGCGCGACGAGGCCGCGGCCCTGCTGAGCGAAGGGCGCGATCCTGGCGTCGTCCGGAAGCTCCTCGTTGAGGCGAACCTCGAGGCGGGACGCCAGACCTTCGAGCGTGTTGCCCGTGACTGGTTCGAGAACGCCAAGCCCACATGGGCGCCTGTCCACGCGGACGACGTCATCCGCAGTCTCGAACGCGACGTGTTCCCCATGATCGGAACGCTCCCGATCGGCGAACTTAATGCGCCGCTCGTGCTGGCGGTGTTGCGCCAGATCGAAAGCCGAGGTGCCATCGAGACGGCAAAGCGTGTGCGACAGCGCATCTCGGGCGTCTTCGTGTTCGCCATCGCAAAGGGGCTGGCGCAGGTCGACCCGGCCGAGAAGCTTGGCGCAGTGCTCAAGCCGCTGCGGAAGGGTCGTCAACCGGCCATCACCGACCTCGTTCGACTCCGCGAGATGATCATCGCCGCCGAGGAAGACTATGCGCGCCCGCTTACCCGGCTCGCTCTCCGCTTCCTGGCGCTGACCGTCGTGCGGCCGAGCGAACTGCGCGGCGCGTGCTGGGACGAGTTTGAGGAGCTGAACGGCGATGCACCGCTCTGGCGCGTTCCCGCCGTCCGTATGAAGGGCGATCTGGATCGCAAGGACGAGTCAGGCGGGGATCATCTGGTCCCACTGACACCGCAGGCGGTCGCGGTCTTGAGAGCGCTTTGGCCGCTTACCGGAAGCGGAACGCTGGTCTTCCCGAGCACTCGGCACGCGAATCGGCCGATGAGCGAGAATGCGATCGGCTACCTCCTCAACCGCGCCGGTTACCATGGGCATCATGTGCCGCACGGATTTCGGGCAGCCTTCTCGACGATAATGAACGAGTGGGCCGAGAGGCATGGCAAGGACCATGACAGGGCGGTAATCGACTTAATGCTCGCTCATGTGCCGAGGGCAAAGGTAGAGGGCGCTTATAACCGCGCCGCCTTCATGCCACGTCGACGCGAGATCGCGTCAAGATGGGCCGAACTGCTGAGCGGCGGTCTGCCGGAACCGGCCGCCCTGGTAGAACGACCTACCAAGCCGATCGGACCACATTCGCGCCGCCGGCTTCTTGTGCCAGTTGGGGACGAGTTTCGCTTTCCGCAGTTCCAACGCGCTGCATGAGACGAGATCACTAACTAACAACGGCCAAGATTTAGAACGAGGTTAATTTTACTAGTCCGGCCGCTCCAGTAGGCAGCCGTACACCCTTCTTACTCGCAGACCAGCACCAAGTTGTATTTTCGCCGTGCGAGCCCGATGTTCAAAGGTTCCCAAACTCGCTCGAACTCCCGGAGCGCTCGCGATACAAGATCATGCCGGCATGATGGAGCACGTCTGATTCAACGAAGTCGCCATCCGCGATGAAGCCCGTATCGTCCACGTAGTCGATGTGAGTACCCGTGATCCGATATCGTCCCTCATAGGCGTGCGCGCGACCGCGACGAGCCTCGTCATAGCGTCCGTTGGCGAGCAACTCGTGACGGATACCGCCATCAGCCGTCACCCACATGCCAACGAAAGGATTGTTGCTGAGCGTACTCATCGCAGTTCAATTCCCGCGGAATTGAGGAGCGCGTTTCGCAAGGAACGCGGCAACGCCTTCGCTCTCATCGAAGGATTGCTCGACGAGCTCGCACTCCTTTCGCTCCATCCGCAGGGCAACATCGAGTGGCACTTGGAGGCCATCGTTGACCAACTGCTTGTCAACTCGCGCAATAAGCGGCGATCGTTTTGCGATCTGTGCGACATGCGCGTCGACGGTTTCGACAAGCGCATCGTCATCGACGACCACCTCGACAAGATCAGTTTGCAACAGCTCGTCCGGGGTGAGAATGTCTCCGGTGAACATCATCCGCTTGGCCTTCGCTTGCCCAACTCGGCGTGGTAGTCTGATCGAGCCTCCGGCACCGGGGACCAGACCATAGTTGGTGTGACCGTCGCCGAACCGTGCCGAGCGAGCCGCAATGACGTAATCGCAACAGAGCACCAGCTCCAGGCCGCCGGCGACCGCCACCCCCTGAACCGCCGCGATGACGGGTTTGGGAAAGGCCTCGAGCGCATTAAACGTCTGGGCAAACCGACGTATCAATCCTTGTTTGGTGGTGCTCAGGCCGGGCCGCGTCGACTTTGCAAGCGTGCCCTGCACCCAATTTAGGTCTGTGCCTGCGCAAAAAGCACGACCGCGTGCGGCGATCACGATGCATCGGATTGCCTGATCCTCCAAGGCTACCGCAAGCGCATCGTCCATCGCATCCAGCATGGGCGCGATGAACGCGTTCAAAACGTGCGGACGGTTGAGCCATAGCCAAAGCGCCGAACCGCGACGTTCCAGCTCGATGACGGGGACGTCACTCGACGATTGCGCGGTCGATTGCATCTTTTAATCCTCTTTCGTTAGCGAGCTTTGCTCAGATTCGGCGGGCGTGCCCGACCCAGAAGGAGTCGCGCAGCTCACGCTTTAGGACCTTTCCGTTGGCGCTCCGGGGCAGTGCTTGCGTGACGACGATCTCCTTCGGCGCCTTGACCCCGCCGAGCTGCTGTCGAAGGTGCTTATGGAGCGCGTCGGTGTCGACCGTCATGCCCGCCTTCGGCTCGACGACAGCCACCACGCGCTCGCCCCACCGTTCGTCAGGCGCGCCGATGACCGCACAGTCGAGCACACCGGGGTAACACCACACGACCTGCTCGACTTCGCTCGGGTAGACGTTGAACCCGCCCGAGATGATCATGTCCTTCTTCCGATCGACGATGTACAAATACCCGTCCTCGTCATAGGTGCCGATGTCGCCGGTATGGTGCCAGCCATGCTCGGACGCCGCGGCGGTCTGTTCAGGGTCTTCGAAGTATCCCTTCATCACGGCTTCGCTGCGGACCACGACCTCACCCGCTTCGTTCGGACCGAGCAGCCGACCGTCATCGTCCATAATTGCGAAACGACTGAACGGCGCTTCCGTACCGACACTCTGCAGGCGCTTCTCGGTAGCCGGCGAGCTCAGCGCTTGCGTGATTTGCTCAGGTAGCAGGAATGCTACGGTGATCGGCGCTTCCGTCTGCGAGTAGTTGTTGCAAAAAACAGGCCCGAAGACGTCGATCGCCTCACGGAGTTTCGCTTCGGAAAGCGGGGCGGCACCCATGATGATGTAGCGTAGCGACGAGTAGTCGAACTGCCGAACTTTCGGGTGAGCGAGCATATTGTAGAGCAGTGTCGGAGGGAGGAAAAGCGTCGTTACGTGATGGGCACCGATCGCCGCGAGGATGTTCTCCACGTTAGCATCGCGCATCATCACGATTGTGCCGCCCTGCGGAATCAGCGTAGCGGCAAAATAGCCGGCGCCATGCGTGAGCGGCGCAACAGCCAGCGTCACCGGCGGAGCATCGTAGTGCATCAAAGCCTGAAAGTTGGCGACACCGTTCGAAAAGCTCGCGTTGCTCAGCATCACGCCTTTCGGCCTACCCGACGTGCCGCTGGTCATCGGAATCGAGACGATGTCGTTCGGCCCAGTCGCATGGTAGGTACCGACGATGTCGGCGGCCCCCGGCATCCACTTTGAAAGCTCGACGACGCCGTCGAGCGGCCGATCGAGGCACACGGCGTTACGCAGCGTAGGGACCTCCGAGATCAAGATGGGCAAGTGATCCGCGAAGGAGCTGTCGAGAAAAAGGAAGCGCGCACGGACCTTGTTGAGCCCCGCAACGATCTCGTCGATCCCGTTGCGAATGTTGACCGGGAGCCAGGGTGTGCCTGCGCGGATGATTCCCCATTGGCAGACATAGCCAAGCGCCGAGTTGGGTGCGATCGTCGCGACCGCATCGTCCTTCGCGAGTCCTTCGCGTAGCAGTCCCGTGGCGATGCGGTGCGTGAGTTCTTCAGCCGCTCCGAATGAAAGCCTGATATCGCCATCGATGACAAAGGTACGTTCGCGAAACAGCCGAACACCCTTGTCCAAGTACTCGATGTAGTTGAGCATTCAGTCTATGCCTCCCTGATCCTGCGCAACTTTGCGTATTGGCTGTTTGACGGTCCGGGACGGGATAGCCTCCCCTCCGAGACGTTCTGCCAAATGCATCCGCGCATCTGTTATCGTGTTGAACGTGCCGGTGCAGCTTCCACTAACCCAAGGGGCTCTCTACCGGCTGCGCCTGAGTAATGACGCTGGTGTGGCCAAGCCGATCGTGCCCATACCTGAGCGGCGCCGGGGGCGCGCGGCAGAGTCCCAATAAGCACCTCCGAGGCGGGGCGACGCGCCTTCATGGTATTCTCTCTCCTGCTTGGCCAACAGATTTGACCAAGGCGCTAGCGCGGCGGTGACCGCCCGTTCACGATGATAACCAGTCGGACGCGATACTGTCAATCGAAGTGATCAAGCGCGACGAAACCCTTTACAAGAACGTGAACGGTCGGTTACTCCCGTGAACAATCAGATAGGAGAGCGCTGTTATGCAATGGGCGGATAAGGCATATGTCGTCACCGGGGCTGCCCGGGGGATTGGCCGGGAGTACGCACTAGCGTTGGCTCGCAAAGGTGCGGCGGTCGTTGCGGCCGACATAGGCGACTCGGCGGAAACTCTGGCGTTTGCGCAAGGGGAAAGTCTTCAGCTCACGACGGTGCGGGTCGATGTCACGGACGCGCAGTCCACCAGCCAAATGGCCGAGGCTGCGATGGACCATTTCGGCCGCATCGATGGTCTGGTCAACAACGCCGCCTTCTACGCGAACCTGAAGGGGGGCAAATTCGACCAGATCGACGAGGCCGAGTGGGACCTCGCCATGAACGTGAACGTCAAGGGTATCTGGAATTGCTGCAAGGCCGCGATCCCCCACTTGCGGGCGAACCGCGGGGCGATCGTCAACATCACCTCGCTCGCGGCGACGTTCGGCACGCCTTACGTGCTGCACTACACCACGTCCAAAGCGGCGGTGATCGGCCTGACGAAGGGCCTCGCTCGCGAACTCGGTCGTGACGGCATCCGCGTCAACGCAATCGCACCCTCGGCGGTGCTGACCGAAGCGACCCGCGGCTTTTTCGGCGACAAGGCAGACAGTGCGTTGGATTTTGTCCGCAAGAGCCAGGCGATCCAGCGCAATCTCGAACCTACCGACCTGGTCGGCACCTGCCTGTGGCTGCTTTCCGACGATAGCGGCTTTGTGACCGGCCAGACCATTTCGGTCGATGGTGGCACGGTGATGCACTGATCGGCCGATACCAGAAACCTAGAGCCTTACGGAGATGAACATGGATACTGCGGTGAGCGCGACCATTGGCCGCCTTGAGGGGCGTATGCTGATTGGCGGCGAGTGGGCGCCGGCGCGGTCTGGCGCAACGCAAGACGTGATCGATCCGGCCAATGGCGAGGCCTTCGGCGTGGTTGCCAGCGGGTCGCCCGAGGACGTTGATCGAGCTGTTGCCGCCGCGCGCGCCGCCTTCATCGATCCTGCTTGGGCCAACATGCGCCCGGTCGACCGGCAGCGGCTCCTGCTTCGCCTAGCGGACCTGCTGGAGGCGAATGCCTCCGAGTTCGCGTTGCTTGAGACGCTCGATAATGGAAAGCCGCTCAGCCTCTCCAAAGCCGTCGATGTGCCGGGCTCCATCGACTACCTGCGCTACATCGCGGGCTGGGCGACGAAGATCGAGGGCAGCACGATCGACGTGTCGTTCCCGCGGCCTCGGCAGGGCGGAGAGTGGTTCGCCTACACCCGGCGCGAACCGGTGGGAGTAGTCGGCGCGATCATTCCCTGGAATTACCCCCTGATGATGGCGGTGTGGAAGCTCGGGCCCGCCCTGGCCACCGGCTGCACAGTCGTGCTGAAGCCCGCCTCGGAAACGCCGATGACCGCTCTTCGCCTTGCCGAGTTGGTTCTGGAGGCAGGCTTCCCGGCGGGCGTGGTCAACGTCATCACCGGGCCGGGGTCGGTGCTCGGCAAGGCACTGTCCTCTCACCCGGACGTCGACAAGATCGCGTTCACCGGCTCGACGCAGGTTGGTCGCGACGTAGGTCATTCGGTCGTGGATCGCATGGCGCGGGTTTCGCTCGAGCTGGGTGGCAAGTCGCCGGTCATCATTTTCGATGACGCGAACCTCAAAGCAGCGATCCCTGGCGCAGCTTCGGCCATCTTCGCCAACCAGGGGCAGGCGTGCACGGCGGGCTCTCGCCTTTATGTGCAACGCAGTATCTTCGACGAGGTCGTCGCCGGCATTGCTGCGCGCGCCCAGAAGATGACGGTCGGTCCAGGTATCGATCCCACGACACAGATGGGGCCGCTCGTCTCGGCCCGACAACGCGAAACGGTGCTTGGCTACATCACGGCAGGCCGGGAGGGTGGCGCAGAAATCGTCACGGGCGGACGGAGCGTGGATCGCCCCGGGTTCTTCGTCGAGCCCACCGTGTTGACCGGAATGGCGCAGAACTCACGCGTCGTACAGGAAGAGATCTTCGGCCCGGTGCTCGTCGCTCAGCCTTTCGATGATCTCGACGAGGCAGTGCAACTGGCGAACGACAGCGAGTACGGTCTGGCCGCAAGCGTCTGGTCGGACAATCTATCCCGGGTTCACCAGGCCGTCCCGCGGATCAAGGCGGGAACGGTGTGGGTGAACACCCACAACATGCTCGACCCTGCCCTTCCTTTCGGCGGCTTCAAGCTGTCGGGCACCGGTCGCGAGATGGGCCGGGCCGTCCTTGACCTCTACACGGAGACCAAGTCCGTATGCATGCTAGTTTGAACACCGGGTCCGAGCCCGCACTACCGACAGCGAGTGCGGACCTGCCGCCCGAGGAACTCGCGGAGATACGGCAGGCCGTCGCGCGACTCTGCGCCGGATTCCCTGGCGAGTATTGGCGTGAGCTCGATCGCGAACAGCTTTACCCGACGGAGTTCGTGCGCGCCCTGACTGAAGCGGGCTGGCTTTCGGTTTTGATACCTGAGCAATATGGCGGGTCGGGTCTCCCGCTCGGGGTAGCGGCGGCCATTCTCGAGGAAATCCAGCTCGCAGGCTGCAACGGCGGAGCTTGCCACGCTCAGATGTACATAATGGGCGCGCTTCTCCGTCATGGCAGTGAGGCGCAGAAGCAAACATACTTGCCCCGAATTGCGTCAGGCGAGCTGCGGCTTCAGGCATTTGGCGTGACCGAGCCGACCAGCGGCACGGACACCTCGGCACTAAGGACCTTCGCGCGACGCGAAGGCGACTTCTATCACGTTTCGGGCCAGAAGATCTGGACGTCCCGGGCCGAGCACAGTGACCTCATGCTGCTGCTCGCGCGCACGACGCCAGCAGACCAGATCCAAAAGCGCACCGATGGCTTGTCGGTCTTCATTGTCGACATGCGCGAAGCGCTCGCGTCGGGTATGTCGATCCGACCGATCAGGACCATGATGAACCACGCCACGACCGAAGTGTTCTTCGACGAGGTGCCAGTCCCCGCAGCCAACCTCGTCGGCGAAGAGGGCAAGGGCTTCCGCTATATCCTGTCGGGAATGAACGCGGAGCGAATCCTGATTGGGGCCGAGTGCATCGGCGACGCAAAATGGTTCATCGATAAGGCAAGCATCTATGCCCGCGAACGCAAGGTGTTCGGCCGGTCGATCGGTCAGAACCAGGGCGTTCAGTTTCCGATCGCGCGTGCCTACGCACAGATGCGCGCGGCGGAGCTGATGGTCCACGACGCGGCTGATCGCTTTTCGGCTGGCGTGGAATGCGGTGAGCAGGCCAACATGGCCAAGATGCTCGCCGCAGAAGCTAGCTGGGCTGCCGGGGAAGCCTGCGTGCAGACCCATGGCGGCTTCGGCTTTGCGGAGGAGTACGACATAGAGCGCAAGTTCCGCGAGACGCGGCTGTATCAGGTCGCACCCGTCTCGACCAACCTGATTCTCAGTTATCTCGCGGAGCATGTTCTCGGCTTGCCGAGGTCGTATTGATTAGGAACCCGGCATCCAGCCTCGATGAAAGCATCCTTCAGGCCTGGATTGGTCGTACCTCGATTGACGAGGAGCAGGTCGGCGAGCGGGTCACGCGGCAGTTCCTTGCGACGCTCGGACCGTGGCTGGCGGTAACGGCCACGGACGTGCCGCTTGGCCTGCACTGGTGTCTCATGGCACCCGATGCGCTCACGACGGAGCTTGGCGACGACGGGCACCCGCCCAAAGGCGGGCTACTCCCGCGCGTAGCCTTGCCTCGCCGCATGTGGGCCGGTGGAGAGATAGAACTCGTCGCTCCGCTACGCCAGGCAGCGACCATCGCTCGTGTGTCTCGCGTCGATGATGTCAAGGTCAAGTCCGGCAGCACGGGACCGCTCTGCTTTGTCAACGTCGCGCATACGTGGCTGGATACGGGGACGCCGATAATGCGCGAGCGGCAGGACATCGTCTATCGCGGGCCACCCACCCCCGGCGCGCGCGCAGTCCCGCAGAGTCCAACCGACCAGCCATGGGACCATTCGGAGACGTTGATCGCGTCTTCCGCCCTGCTGTTCCGCTATTCCGCCCTGACCTTCAACGCCCACCGAATCCACTACGATCTGCCATACGCCCGCGACGTCGAGGGCTATGGTGGGCTGGTCGTGCAGGGTCCGTTGCAGGCGACACTGCTCCTGAACCTCGCGGCGAAGATGCTGTCGCAGTCACCTCGGCGTTTTGCCTATCGCGGAAAGGCACCTATGCTCGCCGAGCGGGAGATGCACCTGCGCGCGAGGCTGAACCGCCCCGACCAGGTGATCTGCTGGACGCAATCGGAGCAGGGCGAGATCGGTATGTCCGCGGAAGCGGTTGCCTGAGCCCTGCTCGGTGACCACGGCTGGAGGCGAAATGCGTACACTCAGGTTTGCGCAACGCGATGGCGTAGCTCAGGTAACCCTGGATCGCCCCGAGGTGTTGAACAGCATCAATCGGGAGATGGTCCGCGATTTTCACGATATGGCGGCCCGGGTGGAGAACGACGGGAGCGTTCGATGCTTGGTGATCACCGGAGAGGGACGGGCATTCAGCGCCGGTGGAGATCTAGGGGACGCTGCGGGTGCGGATGCCGCTAGCCATGCCGCACTTCTCGGCTCGGCGATCGGGGACGCCCTGCGTCGCATCGAGCTGTTGCCGATCCCGGTCATCGCCGCCGTGAACGGCTTGGCCGCAGCTGGGGGACTGGAACTGCTGCTCTGCTGCGACATCGTTCTCGCCGCCCGGACTGCCCGCTTCGCCGACACGCATGCAAAATGGGGACTTCTTCCCGGCGCCGGCGGAGCGATTAGGCTTGCCAAAAAGATCGGCATTCCTCGGGCGACCATGATGATGCTCAGCGGGCGATGGTTCGACGCTGGGGCGCTTCGCGATTGGGGCCTTGTTGCGGAGGTGGTTGAGGACGCAGACCTCACCGCCACAGCCAGCGCGCTTGCAGCCGATCTGTGCCGCGCTTCCCCACTCAGCCTTCGGCATCTCAAAACCCTACTCGCGTCAGCAAACTCTGCCGACATCGACCGCCAGCTCGAGATAGGGCGCGTGCTTCTTAACGAGCACGCCACATCGACCGATATGCGTGAGGGTCTGGCCGCTTTCGTCGCCAAGCGCGAGCCCGCCTTCCTGGACAAATAGCCTCATCATCAAGATCCAATAAACGACTTGACTCACTCGACACTGTGGGTTCATTCGTGTGACCGACCGGTTACGAAGAGACCGGCGGCAATAATCGCGCGAGCGATTGAGGGAGGATCGATGAAAGGCCTGGAAACGAGGAAGTGCGTTCGCAACCTATGGCTCACGTCCTGTAGCGCCATGGCCCTGACGTCCGCTCCGGCGCTAGCGCAAACTGCTGGCGAGTCCACTCCGCCGACTACCGCAGCATCAACAACAAGCGCTAGCGGCTCAGTGCAAGCGGGCGGGCAGGCAGGAGCGACCGAGCAGGCTGCCGTCCCGCAAAGCGCCGCCGCTCAAGCGTCCGACACGACGGTCGGCGATATCGTGGTGACTGCGCAAAAGCGCAGCGAGGCCCTCAGCCGTGTCGGTCTGACGGTCGCCGCGCTGACTGGGGACACCCTCACCAACCAGAATATCCGGAACGTCGCCGATCTCGCGACGGTGCTGCCCGGACTTACCTTCTCCGCGACGCAGACTAGCACGCCCGTCTATACGCTCCGGGGCGTCGGCTTCTACGAAACCGCGCTTGCGGGCTATCCGGCGGTATCGGTCTATGTCGATGAAGTGCCATTGCCCTTCCCGGCCCTCACGACGATGGCGGCTTTCGATCTTGAACGGGTTGAAGTCCTTAAAGGGCCGCAGGGCATCCTCTTCGGCCAGAACTCGACGGGTGGTGCGATCAACTACATCGCGCGCAAGCCGAGCGACGATTTTCAACTCGGCTTCTCCAGCACCTATGGCCGCTTCAACGAGGCAGACCTTGAGGCATATGTCGGCGGCCCAATTACCAGCAATCTTCGCGCGCGGCTCGCGTTTCGGATGGATCGAGCGGATGACTGGCAATACAGCTACTTCGCGCGCCCGGGTGACACAACGGGGAAAACTCGTCGCTACGGAGCTCGGTTTGGCTTGGCTTGGGATGCGAGCGACCGCCTTCGGGTGTCGCTAAACCTGAACGGGTTCATCGATCGATCCGACCCCCAAGCGCCTCAATACGCCGCCTTGTCACCGTTGCGGCCGGCCGATCCGATCGTAACGAATTATCTCGCGAATTACCCGCTCGCCCCGCGGAACGACCGCGCAGCAGACTGGTCGCTGGCCACGGCGCCTCGCGGCAATGAGCGGATGGGGCAGGGTTCGGTTCGCGCGGACTACGATCTCAGCGATGCGGTGAGCCTCACCTCCATCACCTCATACCTTCGCTATAATCGTAACGATCGGACCGACATCGATGGCGTGGCTGCGTCGACGCTCGACTTTTCTCAACTCAAGGGGAGGATCAGCAGTTTCTTCCAGGAGTTGCGCTTGTCGAATGGCGGGCGACACGGCTTCCGGTGGACCGTCGGCGCCAATTACGAACGAAGCAAGGTCTATGACTTCCAGAACTACTACTATCCGGATTCTTCCATATCTAACTACTTTGCGGCCTTTGTCGGACACTCGTCGTGGAACGGGTCACCGTATTTCACCGATCAGCGGATGCGAAACTATGCGTCGTTCGGTAACGCCGAGCTAGACCTCGGGTCGATGTTTACGATTAAGGGCGGCCTTCGCTACACGAAGAACAATCGCGACTTCTCGGGCTGCAGTTACGACGATGGCCAAGGCACATTTGCCGACATCCAGAACGCCTTCAATGGCAACCCGGACGGAACTCTCGCGCACCCGATCCCGCATGGAGGTTGCATCACTCTTTTGCGACTTCCGAAACCAGCGGCCGATGGAGACACCGTAGACTCGCAAGTGCTCCAGCGGGAAAAGCTCAATCAGAGCAATCTGTCTTGGCGTGCGGGGCTCGACTTCAAGTCGTCTGCCGACTTCCTCGCCTATGGCAATATCTCGCGCGGTTACAAGGCAGGTGGTTTCTCAACCCTGTCCGCGACCTACAGCGATCAATTTCGGCCTGTTTTTCAAGAGTCGCTACTTGCTTACGAGGCCGGCATTAAGACCAAGCTGTTTAGCCGCCGTATACAGTTCAATGCAGCGGCGTTCTACTACGACTATACGGACAAGCAGCTGCGTTCGTTCGGCAACTTCCCTCCGTTCGGATTTCTGCCGCAGCTCCAGAATATTCCAAAGAGTCGTATCAAGGGTGTCGAAGCAGAGGTTTCCGGCCGTCCATTTGTAGGATTAACACTTGCTGCTAGCGGCACGTACCTAGACGCTAAAGTGACGCGGTTCACGGGTCTGAACAGCTTTGGCGTTCCCGGCGACTATGCCGGAGCAGACATTCCCTATACCCCCAAGTGGTCCGGTTCGGTCAGTGCGGACTACGAGGCACCCGTCAGCTCGACGATCCGTGCCTTTGTTGGCTCGACAGTGAGCTACAAGAGCTCGCAGCGGAGCGACCTTGGTCAGGGCGGCGGCATCGGTCGGATCGACCCGTACACGCTGCTTGATCTTCGGGCCGGTATCGAGACGACCGATGGTCGGTGGCGCCTGCAGTTCTGGGGCAAGAACGTCACCGACAAGTTCTACGTCACCAACACGCTCCACGCCTTCGATACGGACGTCCGCTTCACCGGCCGGCCGGCCACCTATGGAGCCACACTGAGCTGGCGTTACTGACGTGCAGATGCCGCCGGCAATGAGTCCGCAGTTCGGTTCTGTGCCGACGAGAGCCGAGCTGCGCGTCACAGTCACGGCCAGGCGCAAGGCGCCGAACATGAAGGAATAACTCAGCGATGGACCCCATCTACGTCGTCGGCATTGGCATGTCGCATTTCGGCCGCTTTCCCGGCGAGACGGTCAAATCCATGACCAAGACCGCGGTGTCGGCGGCGCTTGCCGATGCCGGCGCGAACGCTACCGACATGGGCGCAGCCTTCTTCGGCAGCGCCACCCAGTCATTCCTTGAGAACCAACACATGGTGCCCGGCCAGATCGCGCTCCGCGATATGGGGTTTGAGCGGACGCCGGTATACAATGTCGAAAACGCCTGCGCGAGCTCAACCACTGCCTTCAACTTGGCCTATGCGCATGTCCGCGCCGGCATAAGCGACGTCGTGCTCGCGGTCGGCGCCGAAAAAATGATCGTTCCAGACAAGGCACGAAGCTTCGCCGTATTTGATGGTGCCTGGGACGTGACCACCGCCGAAGAGACCGCTGCGGGTTTGGAGTATTTGGGCAGAGGTCTCGCCGTGCCGGAAGGCAAGGACGTTCCCGCAGCGCAGCGCAGCCTGTTCATGGATGTGTATGCCAACCTAGCTAAATATCACATGAAGACCTACGGCACGACGGAACGCCACCTTGCCGCCATCGCGTCCAAGAACCATCATCACTCCTCGTTCAACCCGCTCGCCCAATACCAGAACGAGATGTCCGTCGACGAGGTGTTGGCTTCGCGGCTGATCACATGGCCGCTTACCATTGCGATGTGTGCACCCATCAGCGACGGCGCGTCCGCGGCGGTTCTATGCAATCGAGCTGGCCTCGAGCGGCTCGGACTTGCCGCTGGCCGGGGGAGCCGTGCGGTCGAGGTCAAGGCGACGGTGGTCGGCGGTGGGACTGGCCGCGCGGCCGAGCAGCTGGATCAACAGATCTGCAGGCTGGCGGCGACGCGGGCCTATGAGGCAGCCGGTGTCGGACCGGGCGACATCTCGGTCGCCGAGGTTCACGATGCGAGCGCCTTCGCCGAGCTCCAGCAGTCCGAGCACATGGGGTTTTTCGAATACGGCGAGGGCGGGTTCGCGGCCGAGCGCGGCGACACAACCATCGGCGGACGGATACCGATCAACCCCTCGGGCGGGCTGGAATGCAAGGGGCACCCGATCGGGGCGACAGGTCTCGGGCAGATCCACGAACTCGTTCTACAGCTCCGCGGCGAGGCGGGCTCCCGCCAAGTAGAGGGCGCTCGCTTCGGACTCGCGGAAAACGGCGGCGGGTTCTATCGTAACGAGGAAGCGGTCGCCTGCGTGACCATCCTTGCGCGCCCGGGAGGCTGACTGTTCGTACGCCTCGGAACTCGAGCGGCCAGGGAAGCCGGCGATCGAACCGGGCGGTCTCCTCTTCAAGGTCGGTCGATGCGATTGTTCGAGCTCGTCATGGCAGACGGTACGCCGATCAGCCCATGTGCTTGGCGAAGCCGCTTTGCACTCGCCGAGAAGGGCATAGCCTTCGAGTCGGTGCCAGTGATGCTTACCGAGATACCAACCATCGGCGCAGGGGAACATCGCACTGTACCGGTTTTGGAGGTGAGAGGTCGATACATCTCCGACAGTTGGCAAATCGCCGATTATCTCGACAAGGTCGATACGGGTCCTCAGCTGTTCGGCTCACCCGCTGAGAGGGCGCTCGCCTGGTTCTTTGATCGCTGGCTTGCTGACCAAGTTGTGTCGCAACTCTTCCGAGCATACGTCGGTGACATTTTTGATCGCGTGGCTCTAGAAGATCGTGATTATTTCAGGCGTACTCGCGAGGCGAGACTTCAAACGTCCATAGAGCAGGCCATGGCGGACCGCGAGAAAGCGCTAGCAGGTGCTCGCGCTGCGCTGGAGCCGGTACGGCTGTCTCTTTTGCGCTCGGTCTTCTTGTCGGGAGACCGCGCGGCCTATGTCGATTTCATGCTTGCGTCATGCTTCATCTGGATCGGTCTCGTCGGTACATCGCCCCTTCTAACCAGAAATGACCCGATCATCCCTTGGCTTCAGCGAGTTTTGGGCCATCCGGCGGCTGTGTCGATCCAGTCATCGCTGAGGGAACTCAGTTGCTGAACGCTAGCAATCCGCTTTGAAGAGGGGACCAGTTTGCTGAAGCTGGGATCGCGGCGTTCAAGGCGCTACACCGATCTTGCGCCGACCGCCCGAACCCGCTCATTTCTTGGCGAGCCATCCTGCACATTGGGACAGTCCTCATGTCCTCATCCTTCTCGAGGTCTCAGTGCACGAGATCGAACCGCGTCAGCTCGCGTGCCGGCGTCAATGCGAACGACGGCCTCATGCAACGCGCCTCCTCGACCGGGCTCCGACCGAAGAACCGCTTGAACTCACGCCCGAACTGCGACGCGCTAGCATAGCCGACCTCGGCGGCCGCGGCCGCGGCGGTGGCGTCGTCGCGGATCATCAGGAGGCGGGCCTGATGCAGGCGGATAGATTGGATATACCGGAGGGGTGAGGTGCGGGTCACGGCCTTGAAGCGGGCGTGAAAAGCAGGAACGCTCAGGTGCGCCTCGCGGGCGAGGTCGGCGACGGCGAGACTTTGGGCGTAATCGCGCCCGATCCGATGCAGCGCGGCCGCGATCCGGCCGAAACCATTAGGGCTGGTCAGTGCTGTGCGGATGGCATCCCCCTGTGGCCCTAACAGCGCGCGAAAGTATATCTCGCGCAGCACCGAAGGGCTCAGCACGCGCCGCTCCAGCGGGTCGGATAACGTCTGCATCAGCCGGAGCATGGCGTCGGCCATCCCCTGGTCTAAGGGCGTCGAAATCATACCTTGCGGGGCGGCCCGTATCGCCGCGCCTTCTCGCTCGAGCATCAGGACCAGATCGGCGATGACATCCATATCTAGACGTAACGACACGGCGAGCAGCGGTTCCTCCGAGGTTGCCTCGGTTTCGGTGAAGAATGGCAGCGGCACCGACAAAACCAGGTAGTTGCTTGCGTCGTACAGATAGGTACGATCGCCGAAGAACCCCCGCTTCCGTCCCTGGCAGACAACCACGATGCTGGGGTCGTAAAGCACCGCCGTCGCTCCGAGCGGCCGGTTGGATCGCACGAAGCGCACCGCATCGAGTCCAGATAAGGTGTAGCCCTCCTCGGGCGCCAAATGCGCGACCAACCGCGCGGTCTCGCGAACGAGGGGTTCGATGTTTTCGGTCATACAGTACCTATGCCAGCTCTGATGGTAGAAGCGAGGACGGTATTAACGCCAGACCGAAGCGTCGATAGGATCAGGCTATGATTGCATAGCCCTAGGCATTCTCGCGAGCACGTCTCCCGCTATCTACTTGGGCGCAACACACGCGCCAGCAAGGATCGGGAACACGTCATGGCCCAGCAATCACAAGACGCTCCAGCATTCCGAGTGGCAGGGCCAAGTCGCCATCGTAACCGGCGCGGCGAGTGGCATCGGCCTCGCCACCGCCCGCCTCCTTCATGCCCGCGGGGCGGAGGTGATCGCGGTCAGCAAAGGCGACAACGTACACGAACTTGAATGTCCCGGTATCGTGCCGCTTCAAGCGGACGTTTCGCGCGAGGAAAGCGCCGTGCAAGCAGTGCAACTGGCGCGCGAACGGTTCGGCAGACTCGATCTGCTGGTGAACAACGCCGGGATCATCATCAACAAGCCGGTCGTGGATATGACGCTCGACGACTGGAACGGAATTCTGGCGGTCAACTTGACCGGTGGATTCCTGTTCGCACGAGAGGCCATGCGCATCATGATCGAGGCGGGCGGCGGCGCGATCGTGAACGTCGGGTCCTACGCCTGTTTCCAGGCGTTCCCTACTATCGCTGCCTATGCCGCCTCAAAGGGGGCGCTGGCCCAGCTCACCCGCACCCTGGCGCTGGAGGCGATCGGGCACGGCATCCGGGTGAACGCGGTCGGCTCCGGCGACGTCGTAACGAACATTCTGAACGACGTACATGAGGATGGCCCCGATTTCCTGGCCGAGCACGGCAAGCACGCGCCCATTGGACGCGCGGCCCAGCCCGAAGAGATCGCGGAGGTGATCGCGTTTCTCGGCTCGCCCAAGGCGAGCTTCATCGTCGGCGCGGTCGTGATGGCGGACGGCGGCATGAGCGTCGCAATTCCCTGAAACCGAAAAGCCTCGGCGTCATCGAGTCTTCTGAAGGACATACCGTGCGAAACGTAAGCAACAAGGTGGTGCTCGTTACGGGCGCGAGCAGCGGGATCGGCGAGGCCATCGCGCGCGCTGGGAGGTGCGGGAGCCAAGGTCGTGCTGGGTGCGCGGCGCACCGATCGCATCAAGGCCATCGCGAGCGAGATAATAGCGGCCGGAGGCGTCGCGGCCGCCGACCGGTTGGACGTGACCGATCGCGAGGACATCGTGCGCTTCGCCGAGGCGGCGCTTCGGCAGTACGGCCGGATTGACGTGATGGTGAACAACGCCGGCGTCATGCCGCTGTCGCCGATGGCGTCGCTGAAGGTCGACGAATGGGACCAAATGGTGGACGTGAACATCAAGGGCCTCCTCTACGGCATCGCTGCCGTGCTGCCGACGATGACGCGGCAGCAGTCGGGCCACATCATCAACATGGCCTCGATCGGCGGCCTGCACGTGACGCCGACGGCAGCGGTCTATTGCGCGACCAAGTTCGCCGTGCGGGCCATTTCCGATGGCTTGCGACAGGAGAACGACCGGATTCGGGTGACCTGCGTCTGCCCGGGCGTGGTCGAGTCCGAGCTGGCCGACAGCATTTCCCGATCCCGCCGCACGTGAAGAGATGCGCGGGTTCCGAGCGATCGCGCTGAGCCGGAGGCCATCGCCGCCGCGGTGCTACACGCGATCGCGCAACCCGAAGACGTCGACACGACCGAGATCGTCGTGCGGCCGGTCGCAAGCCCGCACTGACCGCGATTGCGGCTTGGCACGCAGACAGATCGTCGCTCGCCTCGCCCACAGCAGGAGCACAACTATGACCCAGACACCTACAAACGAAGGCGATGATCGTTACGATCGTGGGCTGCGCATGCTGGCGACCGTCGACGGCGATGGCGGGCGGGCCGTGGTCGACTCGCTTGCCGATATCGCACCCGACTTCAGCCGCTACCTGATTGAATTCGCCTTCGGCGACATCTACGCCCGTCCTGGACTTGACCTTCGCAGCCGCGGAATCGCGACGATCGCCGCGCTGACCGCGCTCGGCAACGCCACCCCAGAGCTCAAGGTGCACATTCAGGCCGGCCTCAATGTCGGGCTCAGCCGAGACGAGATCGTCGAGACGATCATGCAGATGGCGGTCTATGCCGGCTTCCCTGTCGCTCTCAACGGACTCTCCGCAGCGAAGGAGGTGTTCGCTGCCGCAAAGGAATGATCGCGTTCACTTGGAACCAAGCTTGTCGATTAGCCACTCACGCTGACGTGGCGGTATCAATACAGAGTGCGTTCTTCGCGAGAACTACGCCTCGATCAGCCTAAACTTGCGACCTCGTCAGTCTTAAAAGACCTACGTTCGGAATTCGGTTTATCGTGTGCCAAATCTTTGCATCTTTAAGGGCTGCCAACAGTCTCGAGACTTCAAGCAGCTTTAACCGCAGCCTTTGTTCTGTCAGCTTTCGCCCGCGACATGGGCTTGCTTCGGACCACATCTTCTCGACTGCGGATGCCCCCGATCATGATACGCGTAATACGATCTGCGATCTCCTTAGTGGTGAACTCGCCTTCCGGCGAGAACCAGCTCGGGATCCAATTGATCGATCCCATAAAAGAGAAAATCATCAGCTTGGTGTTCTCATCCACTACGCTGCCATCTGTAATCCCGTCCTCTAGAAGCTTGCGCAGCTCCCGGTCGATTTTATCACGGCCCCTCACGACCTCCTTGCGCTGATCCGGAAGCAGGGCATCTATCTCGATCATCGCGCCACCGGCCAGATTGCTGTCGAGGTAACGTTCGATGAATTCGGCCATGAAGCTTGCCAGCTTGTCGGCTGCCAATCCGTCCATCACGGCCACGCGGGCGAGCGCCCTCTCGGCGAGGTCGTTGGAGTGCATGAAGCACTCGAACAGCACCTCGTCCTTGCTCTTCACATAGCGGTACAGGGCCCCCTTAGTGACGCCCAGCGCCGTCGCGATGTCGCTCATCGAGGTGGCGTGGAACCCGCGCCGGCGGAATTCCTGCGCCGCTTGCATTACGAGCTTCTCGCGCTTGCGACTCCGGATCTGGTCTCGGCCCAACTCGTCATCATTCCAGGTGGTCATCTGCTCCGCCGTACCATCGCGCTCAGGAGCAACGTAGCGCGGCAGCGCCGAAAACGCCAGTTCATCGGCGTGACCGGGGTGACTGTGGGGCGATGCCCGCCGCACGGGCGGGGCATCCTATGCGCGCGAGATGGCTCTGCTTCGAGAGTTCACCCCCATTGAGCCTCCAATGGGGACAGCCGTCAGGCCGCCAAGTCGGTGGACTTCGACGTCGATCGCCACGTCTCCAGATCCTCCGACCGGCGTCCCAGGTCCGCTTCAGCAAGCCCCAGCGCATCTGAGCCGAGCAGCAGTTGCAGCGGAAGCTTTCCTGCCTCGACGATCTCGACCAGCACTTTGGCCAGTTTGACTGGGTCCCCAGGCTGGTTCTTGCTGTAGCTGGCATAAGCCTCGTGCGTCGCCCGTGCCTCGGCGTAGTCGTCGATCGTCGATGGCGCGAACTGAATAGAGCCGGGTTCCAGGAATTCGGTCCGGAAATAGCCCGGCTCGACCGCGGTGACGGAGATGCCGAACCGCTCGACGTCCTTCGCGAGGTTCAATGAAAAGCCCTCGACCGCGAACTTCGATGCTCCGTACAAGACACACGAGTCAAAGCCGATGAGCCCACCGATTGAGCTCATGTTGAGGATATTGCCAGACCTCTGACGCCGCATGGTCGGCAGAACGGCTCGGGTGACCTTCATCAGCCCGAAGACGTTCGTCTCGAACTGGCGCCTCACGTCGTCGTCCGTGGACTCCTCGAAAATGCCCAGGTGACCATACCCCGCATTGTTGACCAACACGTCGATCCGTCCGAACTGGGCGACCGCCTCGTCCACGGCCTTCGTGACACCCGCAGCGTCGTTTACGTCCAGCGACACCGCCAGGGTGGTCTCGTTCGACGGTATGACATTCGACAGGGCCGAAGCGTCGCGCGCCGTAGCGACGACGTTATGGCCGGCTGCCGAGGCGGCCTTGGCAATCTCCGCGCCCAATCCGCGGCCCGCTCCCGTGATAAACCACGTCTTTTGCATGTCGTTCTCCAAATAAGTTGCGTGACGTCTCTCTGTGAGTGTCGCCGGATCGCGGACGCGCCAGCGACCGTTCGCGGCGTGAACGGCGTTCTTGATCAGGCGATACGCCGTCCTTCTCCAGTTAGATCGGCGCAATCTTCGGGTGCGTTCCGGTCTGCCCTCGAGCTTGAGTGAGGGAGGCGCGTTCGCCATGACGGTAGAGTTGCCAGAATGCAGAGGCCGACGAGAGGGCCTGCTGCCATCAGCGCCATGACCTGCCGGGGCTCCGCGATGACGGAGAGCAACAGCCCGGCGAGCACCGGCCCGACCGCGCTGCCCACGCGACCGATCCCAAGCACGAGGCCCGTCCCGGTGGCGCGAATGGCGGCCGGAAAGCTTCTGGACATGATGGAATAGAAGCCGACCGATGCCGCGAACAGGAAGAAGCCGGTGACTGCCGCAAGGAGGTAGGAGAGGAACAGGTCCGAAGGCCCGAACGCCAAAGCGCAGATCGCGGTTGAGAACAAGCCCATCGCGACCATGGTCGCGAGCTTGAGGTGCCATCGGGGCGCTAGCCAGCCCATGGAGATGCCGCCGAGCACGCCGCCCAGGTTCAACAGGGTCGACGCCTGGACGGCTGCGGATGCCGAGTAGCCGCGAAGCGACATGAGCTTGGGCAACCAGCTCAAGACGAAGTAGCAGGTCAGCACATAGGCAAAGTAGGCGCAGGTTAGGCGGATCGCGGCGCGCGCATAGGAGGACCGCATCAAGTCCCGCAGCCCCATCGAGGATTCAGTCGAGCGGGAAGGTAGGTGGTCGACCTCCGCGTGGCCGCAGCGCGTGAGGAAGCGATTGGCCTGGCACAATGATTGCGGGCCCGCCTTCTCGATCAAGAAGGCGAGCGACTCCGGCAGCAGGAAATAGGCGATTGGCCAAAGAGCGCCGGAAAAGGCGGCTCCTAGAAAAAATACGGAGCGCCAGCCGAAGGACGCCAGAAGCATAGCGGCGATCGCCCCGCCTATCATGCCGCCAGCAGGGTAGCCGACTGTCATGATGGCGATCGTGAGCTCACGTCGCCGCGCGTTCGAGTATTCCGCTGCCAAGGGATTTATGACGGCGATCATCGAGCCGATCGCCAGACCGGTCACGAAGCGCCACATCGTCAAGTAGAGCAGATCATGAGCAAGGGCGCTCGCGAGCATGCTGCCAGACAGGATCGCCAAGCACATAAGCACCAGGCGCCGACGGCCCAGCACGTCGGCCAACGGTGCCAGCAACAGCGAGCCTACCGCCATGCCGATCAGGCCGGTCGAGAGCACGACGCCGAGGCTCGCCTGCCCGAGATGCCATTCGCTGCTGATGCCGGGCGCGGCGAAGGTCACGGAGAGCACGTCGTAGCCATCGATCGCGGAAATCGCGACGATCACCGCAACGGCAACAATCTGGTACGGGCTCATGGGCGCCGCGCTCAGCCGATCTCGCGGATCAGATTGGTCGGCCGCCATCGACCCTAGTTTCTCGTGGCTCATGATCGCCACTGTTCCCCGATGGGCAGCGATCGGATCCGACGTCCCGCAGCCGCATACAATGCGTTGCAGACTGCTGGAGCCACACCCGCCACGCCAGCTTCGCCCACCCCGCCCACGCCGTATCCGCTCTCGATGATGTGAACCTGGACCTGGGGCATCTGCGCCATGGTGAGGACCGCATAGTCGTTGAAGTTGCTCTGTGCGGACGCGCTCCCCGCGAAAATCGCTGCCTCGCCCAGGACGGCACTGAGCCCGAAAGCAATCCCCCCCTCGATTTGCGCCTCGACGATATCGGGGTTGACCACGACTCCACAGTCGATGACGCAGACGATACGCTCGACCTTGAACGTACCGCCATCCACGGAAACCTCGGCGATTTGGCAGACCAGGCTGCCGACAATGTCGGTGAACGCCATTCCTCGCGCGCGCCCGCGCGCTGGCGGGTTGGTCCATCCCGCCTGCTTGGCGCACCGGTCCAAGACGGTCAGGGCTCTCGGACTGTCGCGAAGCAGTCGCCGACGGAATTGGTAGGGATCGATCTCCGCTTCGGCTGCTAGCTCGTCGATGAAGGATTCGATGAAGAACGCGTTCGGGCCGGCGCCTACCGAGCGGTGATACCCCACGGGTATGGGCGTCTTCTGGTATGCGTACTCTGCACGGAACGACGGCACCGTATATTGCTGCAAGAGACCCGGCGCCGACTCCGTTTCGGTCGAGATGCCCATCATTGCGATGGGGTCGACGCCGTTGACCAGGGGACTGCCCGTCGTGTGTTCGAGAATAGACGGACCTGCCGAGCGCAGGACAAAGTGCGGCACGTCCCCGTCTTCAGTCAATATGGCGCGCATGCGCGCCGTGATACCTGGCCGATAGAAGCCGTGCTGGACGTCCTCCTCACGTGTCCAAAGCAGCTGGACGGGACCGTCCACTTGCTGTGCGATCCGCACCGCCTGCTCGATATAATCGGTCTCGAACTTGCGGCCGAATGCCCCCCCAAGATTGGTTATCGTGACGTGGATGTCTTCGGCGGCGAGCCCCGTGATCTTCTTCGCCGCCTCGACCAGCATGGACATGGACTGATGCGAAGCCCAGATGTCGCATTGGCCGGAGTGAAGGTGGACCGTGCAGTTGGGTGGCTCCATCGAGGCGTGGTGCAGGAAAGGCACGCTGTAGAAACGCTCATATGCTCGGCCGCGGCCCGGAGACGGGGTCACCGGCTCGGACAGGCCATCCACCCTGCTTGCCACGGGCCTGCTCTCCGGGGCGGCTCCCTTGATCTGCGTCTGGCGGGCGGCCCCGGCGGTCTTGGTCCCCGCGTCCCGATCGGGCCCATAGACGAATTGAACATCGTAGATGGAGTCGATCGCTGGCTCGGTCACCTTTCCGTCCGAAGGCGCCTTCGCCTGAATTCCGATCGGGACCTTGGGAGCCTCGAGTAGCCGGCGCTGCTCGGCCATGATGTCGGCCGTTGATCGGGATGGGACGGGGGACGAGGAATGGCGGAGCTTGAGGTCGGCAGCGGCGGACTTTGCTCCCCAGAAGGTGTCGGCAACGACTGCGGCCGCAGTCGGTAACTTGACCACTTTGATCACGCCGCGACGCGCGAGAACGTCGCCCGTGTCTATGTCATCGAGCGGCGTTCCGTAATTGGGTACCTGACGGATCGCGGCGTAGACCATCTCGGGCACACGAACGTCGCAACCGTACTCGGCGGAGCCGTTCACCTTTGATGCGATGTCCACTCGCGGGAGCCGCTTGCCGAGAACCGTCCTGTCTGCGTGCTGTTTGAGCGCTACCTTGGCGGGTCGAGGCAAGGTCGCCGCGTCGGCCGCCAATTCACCGAAGGCGTAGCTACGTCCAGACAGATGCCGAACCTCGCTGCGCTCGGCGTGGCAGTCGGCTGCCGGAACTCCCCAGCGCCTAGCGGCTGCCGCGAAAAGGAGGTGGCGGGCGGTTGCCGCCGCGATCCGCACCGGAAGGTAAAAGGTCCTGACCGTTTGGCTGCCATCCGTGGCTTGCAGCCCTTGTTTAGGAACGAAATATGCCTCCGCCAGCGGTGCGTTCAGCACTCTCATCTTGGCCCAATCAGCACCCAATTCTTCCGCCACCAGCATTGCGATCGTTGTGTGCGCACCCTGGCCCATCTCGATGGACGGCGAGATAACATGAACCTCATTCGCCTCAGTGACCCGTATGAAGGCATTCAGGACGGTCGCGCGGGGCTGGTCGTCCGCTTCGCCGGACCCACGGCGACCACGCAATGCAAGCGGAACGGCGACAACGAGACCGCCCGCCGCCGCGAGCTTCAGGAAGGTGCGCCGATCGGCGGCGGTCGGCAGGCTCCCAACGTTCCGCCGAGCAACATCGCGTACATCCGGCATCATTCGGCCGCAGGCTGCTCGGCGCGCTCGCTTGCGGCGCGGTGGATGGCAGCGCGGACCCGCTTGTACGTGCCGCACCGGCAGATGTTTGTGATGTTGTTTGAAATGTCCTCGTCGGTCGGGAAAGGTTTTTTGGAAAGCAGGGCGGCAGCAGCCATGATCATGCCAGACTGGCAATAGCCGCATTGCGGCACCTGCTCGGCGATCCACGCCGATTGCACATGCGAAAGAGGCCCGTTGGCCAAGCCCTCAATCGTGGTGATTCGGGCTTCTCCTACGTCGGACACCGCCAACTGGCAGGACCGAATAGCCTCGCCGTCGATGTGAACGGTGCAGCATCCACACAGGCCGATGCCGCAGCCGAACTTCGTGCCGGTCATGGTCAGCCAGTCGCGCAACACCCAAAGCAGGGGCGTCGTGCCATCCACCTCAACGCCGATCGACTTGCCGTTTATCGAAAGCGAATAAACGGTCATTTGTCCTCTCACCTCAACCCGCTCGCGGTCATGCCGCAGCCGGTCACCTGATCGGCTTAGCTTGTTGTGACCGACCGGTCACGGACGTTATAAAGCGGTCATGGGCGTGTCAACCGTTTCCCACGATGCTTCTGACTATGTTTATCTCGGCAGCGTTCTCCGGGCGCCCGTGACAGTGCCGAACCATGCTGCGCGAGGCCGTGAACAGTCGGTTATTGCAGCGTCCAGACGTTCACGCTATTGAGGCTGATAAACGCCGGAGAGGATCAAAAGATGGACTATGTGCAGCTTGGCCGAACCGGTCTGACGGTGTCGCGACTGTGCCTCGGATGCATGAGCTACGGACAGCCCGGCTGGGAGGTCCACCCGTGGGTGCTCGGTCGCGACGATGCGTGGCCGCACTTCCGGCAGGCAGCGGATGCTGGCATCAACTTTCTCGATACCGCCGACCATTACAGCTACGGCGTCGGGGAGGAGCTTCTCGGTCAGGCGCTGAGGGAGTTCTTCGATCGCCAGCAGACGGTAGTAGCAACGAAATTAGGTCTCCCTATGGGGAAGGGCCCGAACCAGGCCGGGCTGTCGCGCAAGCACATCATTGAAGCTGTGGACGCCTCGCTTAGCCGGCTCAAGGTTGATCATGTCGATATCCTCTACACGCATCGCCTGGATCCAAAGACGCCGTTCGAGGAGTTGATCGCCGGCCTTGATCACGTCGTGCGGCAAGGCAAGGTCGTCTACCTGGGAGCGTCCTCCTGCTGGGCTTGGCAGCTTGCCAAGCTTCGCGAAATGCAGCGGTCGAACGGGCTCGCGCAATTCGTCGTGATGCAGAATCTCTACAACCTCGCGTACCGCGAGGAGGAACGAGAGATGATCCCGTATTGCGAGTCCGAGGGCGTAGGGCTGGTACCCTGGTCACCGATCGCTCGCGGCTTCCTCGCGGGCAATCGACCACGGAACGGCGAGGGTACCGCTCGTGCCCAATCCGACAAGCCGCTTCAGTCCTTCTTCGGAACAGATGACGACTATGCGATCCTCGCCGAAGTCGAAGCGATTGCTCGAGCGCGGGACGTGTCTCCGGCACAGATCGCCTATGCGTGGGTCCTGTCCAAGCCGGCGGTCGTCGCTCCGATCATCGGGGCAACGAAACTTAATCAGCTCGTGGAGGCGATCGACTCGCTGGACCTGAAACTCGAGCCGGCGGAAGTCGAGCGTCTGGAAGCTCCCTACAAGGCCCGCGCGGTCCTAGGACATAGCTGACTTCGCGGCCCTCATGGTCCCGAGCGTCTCCCTATTCGTAACGGGCGACCGGCCAGACCGGTTCGGGAAGGCGCGCGCGAGCGGCGCTGACGCCGTCATTCTCGATCTTGAAGATGCCGTTGCGCTAGAGAACAAGGAGCGCGCCCGCGAACATGTTCGCCAGCATACCCTTGGGCACGAGGCGATCTACGTCCGCATCAACTCTGCGGACACCCCAGATTTCCAGCGGGACCTCGCTGCTCTCGCAGCCGTTCCGCTGACCGGGGTCATGCTTCCGAAAGCCGAAACGCCCGCCCAAGTGGCGGCGGTTCACGAGGCCCTACCGTCCGCCCAGATTGTTCTGCTAATTGAGACGGCTGTCGGGATCGAGGGGGTACGTCCCCTTGCTCGGTCCGATGGGGTATGCTGGTTGGCCTTCGGTTCCCTCGACATGGCGAACGACCTCGGCTGCAGCCCGACCTGGGAACCGCTCCTCACGGCACGTTCCGCTTTGGTTTTCGAATCCCGATTGGCAGGGTTGCCAGCACCAGTGGACGGGATAGCCGCCGCCTTCGATGATGCATCTCTCGTCGAGTGCGAGGCACGCCGCGGGCGCGAACTGGGGTTCGGAGGCAAGCTCGCCATTCACCCAAAGCAGATTGCCCCGATCAGGATTGGGTTTCGCCCATCGCTTCAGGAGCAGGCTTGGGCGGAGCGGATCATCGCGGCCGCAGACGGCAGTGGGGTCGGCGCCAGTGCGGGCCTGATGATTGACCGTCCTGTTCTTATTCGAGCCAAGGATATCCTTGCTCGTGGGAATCAAGCGAAAGTGTGAGCCTCATAGAAGGAGCGTTGTGCAGGTTGGCTGTAAGTGTCGCTTTTTGTAGAAGGTTTGGGACGCAAAATAACTCAGATCTTCCGTATCGCAAGCTGATGCTGATCCGGCTTATAAACCTCCATAATTCCACATTTATTGGTAATCACAAGATACTAAGATATTCAGGTCTAACCTTAACTCATGTTATTTATTTGGGAAACGCTTCTGACCTTGAATAAGGGATGTATCTCGGTATGATTGGTGTCGCGGTCTGGATGGCCTAGCAAGCTAGACATTTGCGCAAAGGGTTGGATCGGTATGCTGATCCAACCGAACAGCGCAGTATCACAGCGAACCACCTACTGTAGGGTATTTCCAACTTACTTTGCAGATTTAGACGGGAAACGTTCGCCCGGATCAGCGTTCGTTACCTCCCGACGTTAGGCACTTCGGTGCGCCTCTCCCCTGTTGTTCGAGACTTTCGTGAACTTAGCGTCAATGCCGCGACCTACGCCGAACT
This sequence comes from uncultured Sphingomonadaceae bacterium, assembly GCA_964245585.1. GTDB lineage: Bacteria > Pseudomonadota > Alphaproteobacteria > Sphingomonadales > Sphingomonadaceae > Solisphingomonas. The sequence continues at coordinate 101,942 of CAXTMX010000001.1, forward strand.
GACGACACTCGTCGAAGCTGTGTCGCGCGACCTAGGCTTCGAGTATGTAGCAGCTCTTCATTCGACAAGCCTGATACATCGGTCGGCGCGTCTGATTCGCTTCGACAACTATCCCATCGATTGGAGTAGCCGGCTGGTCCGGAACGGCCAGACGATCGTCGATCCCGTTCTCGCCTTCGCGCGCCGACGTGTCTCCGGCTTTTTATGGCCCGACGCGCTTCACGGTATGAGCCTATCGTCCTCGCAGCTCGCGATCCTTGATGAAGCCGCGCGCGTCGGCATACGCCAAGGCATCACCGTTCCCGCGAACGTTCCGGGTGAGCCAGAAGGCTCGATCAGCTTCGCCACCCGCCGCTCCCGCGAGGTCGGCCGCGAGCGGATGATGATGGCCGACGCGATCGGTCACTTTGCTTTCGACGCAGCGCGCAGGCTGATCGGTCTGAATTGCTTGCGCACCCCCTTGCCGCAGATCAGCGAGCGTGAACGCGAGTGCATCTATTGGATCGCTCACGGCAAGACTGATCAAGATGTCGCCGACATACTAGGCGTCAGCCTCGAAACGGTCCGCACCTCCGTTAAGAAGGCCTTCCGCAAAGTCGGCGTAATCACGCGTGGTCAGCTCGTCCATGAAGCGCTGCGACTTGGCCTGATCGACTTCGATCCGTCCATTCCCCCGTTCGGGTGAATGGCTCGCATACTCCAAAGCTGATTTTTGTCCGGCTCCAAACTTTCGTGGGAGCCAGTCGATGATCAGGATTAGCCAAGGATATAATCTCACCAACGCATGTGACGTCGCCATGTTCGAGGGCCGTCGACGACTGTTCGTCGATCTGATGCGTTGGGACGTGCCAGTCGTACAGGGCCGGTTCGAGATCGACCAGTTCGACGGCCCCGACGCGACATACGTAGCCGAGTTCGTCGACGGAGCCGACCACCGCGGCTCGCTGCGGCTGTTGCCATCTGTCGGCGCGCACATCCTCGGGAATCTCTACCCCGAGTTGTGCGCCGGCGCAGTGCCGCGCGGATCGCACATCCGCGAGATCACCCGGCTGTGCCTGCCGACCTTGGTCGGTGCGCGCGAGCGCCTGCAGGTCCGCAACCGCCTGATCAGCGCGATGATCGATCACGCGCTGGCAGTCGGCATCCGTACGCTGACCGGGGTTGTCCGGCCGGCCTTTCGCGACGCCATCCTCGAGATGGGCTGGGACGCAACAGCGCTCGGACCCGAACGGCGCGCCGCCGGCCTGAAACTCGCCGCGTTCCGGATCGAGGTGGACCGCGAAACGCCAGCTCGGCTTGCGCGGACCGGCATCTACACACCGATGGCGGTCGTTGCCGCCGTCGCCGCGTGAGGAGCGGCATCATGACGCAGCCGCTCGACCTCCATTCCGCTCAGCTGCTCCGTGACGGCTACACTGTCGTGCGTGCCGCCATGACCACCGCACAGATAGCCGCGCTAGATGCAGACCTCGACACCCGCTTCGCCGCAACCCCGTTCTGCGATGGCGACTTCTACGGCCGCCGAACCAAACGGTTCGGCAGCCTGCTGATCCGCTCGCCCCACGCTGCCGCCTTTGTGCAGCACGCGACGGCGATCGGCCTAGCCGAACGGGCGCTCGGCCCGCATTGCGATCGGATCGCGCTCAACCTGACCCAAGTGGTCGAGATCCACGGCGGCGCCCTCGCGCAATATCCTCATCGGGACGAGGACATGTGGGCTGGCCCTAAGGGGGAGATCGAGTACCTGATCAACGTCATGTGGCCGCTGACGCCGTTCACCGACGACAATGGCGGGACGCGGCTGCGGCCCGGCAGCAATCAATACGTCGACGCGGTGTTCGACGAGACGGACGCCGTCACCCCCGAGTTGGCGCCGGGCGACATGCTCGTGTTCCTCGGCAGCACGCTCCATGGCGGCGGCGCCAACATCACCGCCCCGCCGCGCCGCGGCCTGATCGTCAGCTACTGCCTCGGCTGGCTCAAGCCTTTCGAAGTGCAATGGCTGATCTATCCGCCCGCCATCGCACGAACTTTTACGCCCGAGTTGGCGGCGCTTGTCGGCTACGCCCAGCATCGCCCCAACCTCGGCAACGTCGAAGGACAGGACCCGTCCATACTTTTGCGCGATGATCCCGGCGACTTCCGCGCCGCCACCGACGCGCTGCGCGACGACCAGGCAATGGCGCTCGCCGCATACGTCGCCGAACAGGAGGCGGCAGGGGCTGGACTGATCGGCGGCTAAGGCCTTAGGTCGAAAGTCGGCTCGGTGGCGGTCGTCGCCGCCGACTGGCGCAATGCCGGGGCTTACGACCGTTTGCTGCCGGGCGATCCTCGCTGTTTCGCCTGGGATTGGCTGCGCCGGACGCCTGCTTACGTCGAGACGTGGAAAGCCCGGCGCTCGCCCGCACCGTTCGGGCTGGTGCGGCTTGAGGACCCTGCCGTCGATGCGTTCGCCGCACGGCCGATCTGGTCGGCAATGACCGACGCCGGCGTTCTTCGAGCCATCGGCCGATCCGCAGAGGGTGGCGATCGCTTGTCGTTCGAGACGCTGGCGCCGTTCGTTACGGCCGCAGCGTTGAATCCTGGCTTCAAACACATTCTGCTGTCGGACGGCCTACGATCTATCCGTATCGATCTCCGCGCGGAATCTTCCCTCGATAAGGAGATGGCGCTCTCGTGGCACCTGACTGGGATTTCGCGTCTCGCTAGGCAGCTCAACGCACTGGCGCAGTTCCGCGCGCTGGCTCGCCTCCGAAGATTTTCGCTCACGCTGCACCCGACAGCGTCCCGCGCCGCGCGATGGACCGCCATGTTGCGCGTCCACGACGCTATCGCTGCCGGCGCGACCAACCGCGAGATCGTTGCAGTCCTTTTCGGCTTGAACACGTCGGCGGCGCGTTGGCGCGCGGATGCCTCCTCCTGGAGGCTTCGTGTGCAACGACTTGCCGCCGGAGCGAGAGAGCATTTGGCGCTTGGACCTGCCGCCTGGTTGGGAAATGAACAGCTGGACAGGCATGACGGCGTTCACCGCTCCTGACGGATTTTCTGTGATGTCGAAGGATGCAGCATTTGCCAGGTCGAGACGCCGAGCGCGTCAGCCAGGTTCTCAAGCTTGTCGATCGAGATGCCATATTTGCCGTTCTCGAGATCGCTGATGTAGCTTCGATCGATGCCGGCTCTCACCGCAAGCTCTTCCTGCGGAAGGTGCCGTGCTTCGCGCAACGCCTTCAAGTTCTCCGCTACGATTTTACGTGCTCCATTCATCGCGGTGCACTGTCGACGTTCTGAACCTCCTTCGCTGTCGGGAATAGTCCACAGAAGCAGGTCTTGCCCCTCGCGCCTTGGCGCGACCGCGCTCTGCTCCGCCGGGCGTGCCTTGCACGGCTCCGTCGGGCCGCCGTGCCGTCGTCCCGCCCTGTCGGCGACGATCGCTGGGGCGGGGGCCGGGCGGCGCCCGCCCCCCGCCGCGGCCCGGCTCTACACGATTTCATGGGACGGCGATTCCGCGCTGGCGCTGATCTTCTCGGGCACGCGTCACGAGAGCGAAGCCGTTGCCACCGCGCTCGCGCAATTGCCCGCGACGCAGGAAACCGTAGCGCCCGAGCCGTTCGTGTCCGAACCCGAAGCAGACGAACCCGCGTCCGCCGAAGCTTCCGAAGCCGGCCAGACCGATGCCGAAGAGCTTGCCGCTATTCTCGATACCACCGCCGACGGCATCCTGATGTGCGGCGGCATCTTCGGCCTGACCGAGGTGACCAACGATAGCTGGGGCGGCCTGCCGCTGACCCTGATCCTGGCAACCTTCGGCGCCGCGTTCTCCTTCCCGCTGGCCATCCTGGTGGCCCTTGGCCGCCGCTCGACCAGGCTGC
>CAXTMX010000002.1:0-3500 GCA_964245585.1 uncultured Sphingomonadaceae bacterium
CGATCATCACCTGGACGTCCTGCGCCCAGGCGCGGTGGGTGAGCTCGCCCAGCGTATACAGCTCGGCGAACTGCGCCTCGTCGTTGGCGTCGGCGATCGATCCGGGACGCAGGCCGTCGCCCAGCGAATAAGCGATGTCGTAGGCCTTCATGATCTCGCTGATCTCGTCGAAATGCTCGTAGAGGAAGCTTTCCTTGTGGTGGCTGAGGCACCATTTGGCCATGATCGATCCGCCGCGGCTGACGATCCCGGTGACGCGCTTGGCGGTCATCGGGATGTAGGGCAGGCGCACGCCCGCGTGGATCGTGAAATAGTCGACGCCCTGCTCGGCCTGCTCGATCAGCGTGTCGCGGAAGATCTCCCAGCTGAGGTCCTCGGCGATCCCGCCGACCTTCTCGAGCGCCTGGTAGATCGGCACGGTGCCGATCGGCACGGGGCTGTTGCGCACGATCCATTCGCGCGTGTCGTGGATGTTGCGCCCGGTCGAGAGGTCCATGACCGTGTCCGCCCCCCAGCGGATCGACCAGACCATCTTGTCGACCTCGGCCGCGACGTCGGACGCGACCGCCGAATTGCCGATATTGGCGTTGATCTTGACGAGGAAGTTGCGGCCGATCGCCATCGGCTCGCTCTCGGGGTGGTTGACGTTGCTCGGGATGATCGCGCGGCCGCGCGCGACCTCGTCGCGGACGAATTTGGGCGTGACGTAGTCGGGGATGCTCGCCCCGAAATCCTGGCCGTCGCGCGCCGCTTTTTCGGCGAGCTCGGCGCGGCCGAGATTCTCGCGGATCGCGACATATTCCATCTCTGGGGTAATAATGCCGCGGCGCGCGTAGTGCATCTGGGAGACGTTGGCGCCGGCGCGCGCGCGCAGCACCTTGCGGCGCACGTTGGGGAACGGCTGCACCCCGCCCGACCGGTCGGGACCGCTCATCCCATTGTCCTCGGGGCGGACCTCGCGCTGGGGCACCTCCTCGACGTCGCCGCGCCCCCTGATCCAGTCGCGACGCAGCTCGGGCAGGCCGGCCATGATGTCGATCCGCTGGCTGGGATCGGTATAGGGGCCCGAGCAGTCGTAGACGCGCAATGGCGGCTCGCCGCAGCCGGGCTCGAGGTCGATCTCGCGCATCGCCACCCGGATGCCGCCGGGGCCGGGGACATGGATCTTGCGGCTGCCGCGGATCGGCCCGGTCGTGACCTTCATTTCGGTGCGCGCGGGAATATCGGCCATGTCGTCTCTCCATAGGCGGGATGGAGAGCGGACAAGCCGCGCTCCCTCCCTACGCCGGTGTCAGCCGGATCAGGTTCGGCGGGTCATGGCGTCAGCCAAGTCTCAACCGCTTGCGCGCGGTCCCCCGGGGAATAAGACGTGTGTAGGCGCGCGGGGGCTCGCCTCAAAGCGAAAGTTTGCTTCTCGGGCGAGCGGGGCTAAAGCCCGCGGCATCATGACGCAGCACTACAGGATCAGCCTGCCCGACGGCTCGGTGCGCGAGGTGCCCGCCGGCGCGACGCCCGCCGACGTTGCCGCGGCGATCGGGCCGGGGCTCGCCAAGGCGGCGCTGGCGGCGCGGGTCGACGGCGAGCTGCGCGATCTCCACCGGCCGTTCGAGGGCGACGCCGCGCTGGCGCTGGTCACCGCGCGCGACGAAGCCGATGCGCTCGAGCTCGCGCGCCACGACTATGCGCATGTCCTCGCCGAGGCGGTGCAGCAGCTGTTCCCCGGCACGCAGATCACCTTCGGCCCCTCGACCGACGACGGCTTCTATTATGATTTCGCTCCGAAGGATCGCGCCTTCACCGACGAGGACCTGCCCGCGATCGAGGAGCAGATGCGCCGCATCATCGCGCGCGACGAGCCGCTGGTGCGCGAGGTGTGGCAGCGCGCCGATCTGATCGCGCGATGGCGGGAGCAGGGCGAGAGCTTCAAGGCCGAATGGGCCGCCGAGCTGCCCGAGGGCGAGGAGCTGACGGTCTATCGCTCGGGCGAATGGCTCGACATGTGCCGCGGGCCGCACCTCGCCTCGACCGGCAAGCTCGATCCGCAGGCGTTCAAGCTGACGCGCGTGTCGGGCGCCTATTGGCGCGGCGACCAGAGCAAGGCGATGCTCAGCCGCATCACCGGCACCGGCTGGCTCAGCAAGAAGCAGCTCGACGCGCATCTCATGCGGCTCGAGGAGGCGGCCAAGCGCGATCATCGCCGCATCGGCCAGGAGATGGACCTGTTCCACCTCCAGAGCGAGGCGCAGGGGTCGGTGTTCTGGCACCCCAACGGCTTCGTCCTGTGGCGCCAGCTCGAGGCCTATATGCGCCGCCGGCTCGATGCGGCGGGCTATGCCGAGGTCAAGACGCCGCAGCTGATGGATGCGCGCCAGTGGGAGCAGTCGGGCCACTGGGGCAAGTATCGCGAGAACATGTTCGTCGTCCCCGACGAGATCCCGTACACCGAGGACGATGCCGCCGTGTTCAGCGGCACCGCCGACCTGATGGCGCTGAAGCCGATGAACTGCCCGGCGCACGTGCTGATCTTCCGCCAGGGGATCAAGTCGTATCGCGACCTGCCGATCCGCATGGCCGAGTTCGGTTGCTGCCACCGCAACGAGCCGCACGGCGCGCTCCACGGCATCATGCGCGTGCGCCAGTTCACCCAGGACGACGCGCACATCTTCGTGCGCGAGGATCAATTGGTCGACGAGGTCAGCCAGTTCTGCACCCTGCTCGACACGATCTACCGCGATCTCGGCTTCGCCAGCTATGCGATCAAGCTCGCGCTGCGCCCCGAGAAGCGCTTCGGCTCGGAGGCGATGTGGGACTGGTCGGAGCAGAGCCTGCGCGACGCCGTCGCCGCGACCGGCCGCAACACGCCCGAATTCGGCTGGGAGGAGCTGCCGGGCGAGGGCGCCTTCTATGCGCCCAAGCTCGAATTCCATCTGACCGACGCGATCGGCCGCACCTGGCAGGTGGGCACGATCCAGACCGACACGGTGCTGCCCGAGCGGCTCGACGCGAGCTATGTCGGCGAGGACGGCGAGCGCCATCGCCCGGTGATGCTCCACCGCGCCATCCTTGGCACGTTCGAGCGCTTCATCGGCATCCTGATCGAGCATCACGCCGGGCGCTTCCCGCTGTGGCTCGCGCCGGTGCAGGCGGTGGTCGCGACGATCGTGTCGGATGCCGATGGGTATGCTGGCGAGGTGCTCGCTGCATTGGCGAAGGCGGGGCTGCGCGCGCGCAGCGACGTGCGCAACGAGAAGATCAACTATAAGGTGCGCGAGCACAGCCTCGCCAAGGTTCCCGCGCTGCTCGTCGTCGGCAAGCGCGAGGCGGAGGAGGGGACGGTCGCGATCCGCCGGCTCGGCGGCGAGGGTCAGCAGGTGCTGCCGCTGGCCGAGGCGGTTGCGCTGCTCGCGGCGGAGGCAACGCCGCCGGATTTGGCGTAATCCTCCCCGGGACGGGGAGGTGGCGCGCAGGCACACGGCTGAAGCGCGCTGGCCACCTGACCT
>CAXTMX010000002.1:3510-4552 GCA_964245585.1 uncultured Sphingomonadaceae bacterium
CCGGCGCGCCGCCCGTCGGAAACCCCCTCCACCAGCCTGCCGCTGGTCCCCCTCCCCGAGCCGGGGAGGATTTGCCACAGCGCACGGCGAAACCGCCGTCGCCACCTTTCCTTAACGCCGCCGAGGCATTACATCGGCCCGATCAACGGCCGCACAGGAGAGCCCGCTATACCACCGCCCATGACCCGTCGCCCGCTCGGGCCGACGCCGACGCCGCTCAACGGACCTCGCTTCAACGAATTCATCGTCTCGCCCAAGGTGCGCGTGATCGACGAGAATGGCGAGAACCTCGGCGTGATGTACACCAAGGAGGCGATGGAGCAGGCCGCCGAGGTCGGACTCGATCTGGTCGAAGTGTCGCCCAACGCCGATCCGCCGGTGGCGAAGTTCCTCGATGTCGGCAAGTTCAAGTACGAGACGCAGAAGAAGGCCAATCTCGCGCGCAAGTCGCAGCGGACGCAGGAGATCAAGGAGATCAAGATGCGTCCGAACATCGACGATCACGATTATCTGACCAAGATGAAGAAGGTCAACGAGTTCATCGGCGAGGGCGACAAGGTCAAGGTCACGCTGCGTTTCCGTGGGCGCGAGCTCGCGCATGGCCAGCTCGGCATGCAGGTGCTCCAGCGCGTCCAGACCGACGTGGCGGAGATCGCCAAGGTCGAGCAGTTCCCGCGCATGGAAGGCCGGCAGATGCTGATGGTGATCGCGCCGAAATAGCGTTCAGTGCCGGCGCTTGCCGGTCCGCGATGTTCCGCGCGTCATCAAGTCGGGCTTCGCCGGCGGCTTCCAGCCCGGCGGCGGCGTCATCCGCTGCTGGCTGGTGCCCAGGCCCATGCTCCCCGGCTGCTGGCGCCGCAGCCCCGACGTGTCGATGTCTTCGGCCTTGTCCGTATCCTGTCCGCGCAGAATGCTGATCTGATCGCGCAGGCGGCCCGCCTCCTCGAAATCCATCGCCGCCGAGGCCGCTTCCATGCGCCGGCGCAATTCCTCGAGCTTGGTCATGCGGGAATAACGCCGCGCGGCGCGAATGGATCACGGG
>CAXTMX010000002.1:4562-5064 GCA_964245585.1 uncultured Sphingomonadaceae bacterium
GGCGGATCGGCGCTCCGTCCCGACCAACGCCGCTCCGGTCCTTCGTTTATTGCGCGCGCGGCGCCGCCGCGCTGGCGTTCTCGGGCAGGCCGCCGAGCTGCTGGACCAGCTTGATATAGGCGTCGAGATAGGCGAGCACGATCACCTGGCCGATGTCGGTGTCCTGATAGCCGCTGCCGCCGGCCGCCGCGAAGCCGCCGCCCCAGAAGCCGCCGCCGCCGCCGCCGAAGCTGAGATCGGACTTGCGGGCGTAACCCTCGGTCAGCCGCTCCTGCTCGGTGGTGCGCGAATTGACCAGCGTCAGCGTGACGTTGGCCTCCTTCTTCTTGATGTTGATTCCTCCGGCGAGCGCCCCGAGGCCGCCCAGCGAGCGGCCGAACGCGCCGGCGAGCGCGCCGAAGCCGCCGCCGCCCGAATTGCTGTTCTTGGTGACGAGATCGGGCACGACGAAATAGTCGGCCGCCTTCACCTGCCGCTTGCCGATATTCGAATTGGCCTGGAG
>CAXTMX010000002.1:5074-95674 GCA_964245585.1 uncultured Sphingomonadaceae bacterium
CGTCGGCCAGCGCGCGCTCGATAGCGCGGTTTTGCAGGCCTTTGCCGCGATCGACCAGCCCGAAGCAGCCCGATTTCATCACGAACACCTTGATGATCGCCTCGGGGCTGCCGAGGCCCAGGCTCTGCCACCAATTATTGTCCGGCTCGACCACCGCGATCGTGCCGAGGCGCTTGGTGCAGATCGGGATCTGCTGCTGCCCCTTCACCTGCGCCTGCCGGCCGGACGATGTGTCCGCCGCGGGCGCGGCGCCCGCCAGGAGGGTCACGGCGGCGGAAGCGGCGATGAAATGAAACAGACGCATGGTATCGTTCCCCTATTCGCGGCATTGCCCGGCCGCTCAGCGCGCGAGCTATATCCCATTCTTTGGCGACCGCCAATTGCAACCCTGCGCCATGCCGCGGGGGACGATGCTGGACATCACCCGGCGAAAGGCGATAGCTAAGGTTTAAGGTTTACAATGCCATATGCCAGCCGACCGTCTAAGCGACGGCGGAACGGATAAAGGGGGGGAGATTGCCATGTCGAAGTCGCTCTGGTTGCTGTCGACCGGGCTGATCGCTTTGACCGGCGCGCCCGCGATCGCCCAGACCAGCCCCGCCGAGCAGGCCACTCCCACCCCGACCGAGACGGCCGGCGCCGTGCCGAATTCCGCCGCCGCGGCCGAGGCTGCGGCGCCCGTCGCGGTCGAAGGCGAGCCGGGCGAGATCATCATCACCGCGACGCGCCGGTCGAGCCCGCTCAGCGACGTGCCGATCGCCGTGTCGGCGGTGACCGCGCAGGCGCTCCAGAACGCGGGCGCGACCGACATCCGCGGATTGACCCAGCTGTCGCCCTCGCTGCTGGTCAGCTCGTCGACGTCCGAAGCCGTCGGCGGCGTCGCGCGCATCCGCGGCATCGGGACGGTCGGCGACAATCCGGGGCTGGAGAGCTCGGTCGCGACCTTCATCGACGGCGTCTATCGCAGCCGCTCGGGCGTCGCCTTGACCGAGCTCGGCGCGGTCGAGCGGATCGAGGTGCTGCGCGGGCCGCAGGGAACGCTGTTCGGGCGCAACGCTTCGGCCGGCCTGATCAACGTCGTCACCCAGGGGCCGAGCTTCGAGGAAGGCGGCTCGGCCGAGTTCAGCTACGGCAATTATGACTATAAGCGCGCGATGGTCGGCCTGACCGGCCCGATCAGCGACAAGATCGCCTACCGCCTCGACGGCAACTACACCAAGCGCGACGGCTTTCTCAAGGAATCGGACGATTATCCCGGCGCCAGAAGCCGCCGCTTCAACAATCGCGACCGCTGGCTGGCGCGCGGCCAATTGCTGTTCAAGCCCAACGACGATCTCAGCGTGCGCATCATCGGCGATTACTCCAAACGCAACGAGGAATGCTGTGCGGCGACCTATGCGCCGGCGCGCGACGTGATCCGCAATCCGACCACCGGCGAGATTACCTTCGGTCCGAACAGCTTTGCCGCGTTCGAGCGTGGTCTGGGCGCGGCGATCAATGACGACCCGTTCGCGCGCCGGGTTTCGGTCACGCCCGATCGTTCGTATCAGTCCGACGTGCGCGACTGGGGCCTGTCGGGCGAGGTCAATTGGGATTTCGGCGCGGCCAAGCTGACGTCGATCACCGCCTATCGCGACTGGCGCTCCGATCGCGGCCAAGACGCTGACTTCAACAATCTCGATATCCTCTATCGCAGTGACTACGATCAGGAATTCAAGACCTTCACCCAGGAGGTCCGCCTGCAGGGCAAGGCCTTGGGCGATCGCCTCGATTATCTCGTCGGCGGCTATTATGCCAACGAAACGCTCGACCTGACCGACAATCTGCGCTTCGGACGCGATTATGGCCTCGTCCAGGGCTGCCGGGTCGTCGGCGGGGTGATCCCCGCTCTCGGGCTGCCCGCGGCGGCGCTCAGCCCGGCATCGCCCGGCTGTCTCAATCCGCTCGTGCGGCCTGGCATAGCGGCGGCGCTCGGGCCGTTCGGACCGGCGCTGCTCGGGAGCCTCGACCGGCTTCGCGGCATCAGCGACGTCGGTGCGTCCCGCGACGTATTCCGCCAGAAGGACCGCACCTGGGCATTGTTCACCCATAACGTCATCGGGATTACCGACGGTCTCTCGCTGACGCTCGGCGCGCGCTATACCCACGATCGCAAGACGCTTGATGCCTCGATTGCCTCGGACACCACCACCTGCCCGACGCAGATCGCGGTCTCGAATTCGCTCGCGACGCAGATCGCCGGCGCCGCGGCGGGCGGATTGATCACCCCGGCGCGTGCGGCGCAGCTGATCACGATCGCCCGCACCGTCCAGAGCCTCGCCTGTGCCAACAACATCGCCGGCGGCGTCGACGGAGCGTACCGCGATCGCCAGAGCGACGGCGAATGGACCGGCACGGCGGTGCTCAGCTTCAAGCCGACCGACCGGCTGCTGACCTACGCGAGCTATTCCAAGGGCTACAAGGCGGGCGGCTATAATCTCGATCGCGCCGGCTTCCTCGCGGGCGCGGCGGCCGTGTCGCAGCTGCCGTTCGCCGCCGAAAAGGTCGACGCGTTCGAGCTCGGGGCGAAATACCGCGGCCAAGGCTTCCGCCTCTCGGCCGCGGCGTTCCATCAACTGTTCAAGAACTTCCAGCTCAACACGTTCAACGGCGTGAGCTTTATCGTCGAGAGCATCCAGGGCTGCAGCGCGCTGGCCGGCGGCAGCGGCGCGGACAGCGATTACAACGACAACGCCGCGATCACCAACGCCACGGGCGCGTGCGCCGGCAAGACCAAGGCCGGGGTGATCAGCCAGGGGCTGGAGCTCGAGGCAAGCTTCTATCCGATGCGCGCCTTCACGCTCGACCTGGGCCTGACCTATGCCGACACCAAATATCGCAAGGACCTTGTCGGCGCGCGCGGGCCGCTGCCGACCGCGCTGTTCAAATTGCCCGGATCCAGGCTGTCGAACGCGCCCCAGTACACCGCGACGGGCGGCGCCACATGGACGCCGGCGCTGACCGCCGGCGGCCTCACCGGGCTGCTCCACGCCGACGCCCGCTATCAATCGCGGATCAACACCGGCTCCGATCTGTTTCCGGAAAAGATCCAGAAGGGCTTCACCACGGTCAACGCGCGCGTCGGGATCGGCGGCGCCGGGGGGGCATGGGGGCTCGAGCTGTGGTCGCAGAACCTGTTCGACACCGATTATCGCCAGGTCGTCACGAGCGCGCCGCTGCAGGGCACGGGCTCGCTCGCCACGGTGCAGGCCGGCGGCGGCTCGCCCGGCAACACGCTGTTCATCACCTTCCCCGCCGAGCCGCGCACGTTCGGCATGACGGTCAGGACCAAGTTCTAAAGGGATTTTGGAACTCGGTTCGTACACGCTTCCCGCCGTTCGCCCTGAGCTTGTCGAAGGGCTCTTCTCCTGCCGGACAGCGAGGAGAGGGCTTCGACAGGCTCGGCCCGAACGGTTTTGGGGCAATTCGCCCGACGCACATTTATTCTAGGCGGCTTCGCTCAGCGGCTCGCCCGCTGCGGCCTCGAGCAGGCGGCGCTCGAGCGTCTTGAGGCGCGCGCTGCTCGCGATCTTGTCGCCGGTCAGGTCGGTCAGGTAGAAGACGTCGACCGCGCGTTCGCCATAGGTCGCGATGTGCGCCGAGTGGATCGTCACCTTCGACTGGAACAGCGCGTGCGCCAGCGCATTGAGCAGCGCCGGCCGGTCGCGCGCGTTGATCTCGATCACGGTGTAGCGGTTCGACGCCTTGTTATCGACCAGCACCACCGGCGCGATGTCGAACGCCTCGGCGCGCGTGCGCGGCAGCGGCCGCGCGGCGAGCCGCTCGGCCAGGCGGTGGCGGTTGGCCAGCGCATCCTCGATCGCGATCTCCAGCCTGTTCAGCTGCTGCGGATCGGCGAACGCGCCTCCGAAGGGGTTCTGCACCAGCAGATTGTCGATCGCCATGCCGTCGCGCGTGGTGTGGATGCGCGCGTCGATGATGTTGCCGCCGACGACGCTGATCGCGCCGGCGATGCGATAGAACAGGCCCGGATGGTCGCTCGCATAGACCGTCACCAGCGTCGCGCCGCGGTCCGCCTGGACCTCGGCGGAGATCGACAGCCGCTGCTCGTCGGCCGCGGCGTCCGCCGCCGCGATGAGCCGCGCGTTGCGCGCGATCACGTCGTTCGGCTCGGCGATCCAATAGGAATCGGGCATGCGCCTGACCAGCGCCGCAACGTGCGCCTCGCTCCAGCCGAGCGTCGCCGCGAGCGCCGTCTGCTTGGCCTCGATCCGCTCCTTGCGCCCCTTCTGCTTGTGGCCAAGCCGCAGCACTTCCTCGGCGGCGTCGTACAGGTCGATCAGCAGCTGCCGCTTCCAGCCGTTCCACACGCCGGGGCCGACCGCGCGGATATCGACCACCGTCAGCATCAGCAGCAGCCGCAGCCGCTCGGGGCTCTGCACCGTCTCGGCGAAATCGAGCACGGTCTTGAAGTCGCTGAGGTCGCGCTTGAATGCGGTCGCAGACATCAGCAGGTGATAGCGCACCAGCCAGGAAACGGTCTCGGTCTCGGCCGGCGTCAGGCCGAAACGCGGGCACAATTTCTCGGCCACCTCGGCGCCGAGAATGCTGTGATCGCCGCCCCGCCCCTTGGCGATGTCGTGCAGCAGCACCGCGACGTACAGCACGCGGCGCGACACGATCTGATCCCAGATGCCACCCGGCAGCGGGCTCTCGCCGGCGAACTCGCCCTTCTCGATCTGCGCCAGCAGTCCGATCGCCCGGATCGAATGCTCGTCGACGGTGTAATGATGGTACATGTCGAATTGCATCTGCGCGACGACGCGGCCGAAATCGGGCACGAAGCGGCCGAACACGCCGGCCTCGTTCATCCACCGCAGCACGCGCTCGGGATCGCGCGGCGAGGTCAGCACGTCCATGAACAGGGCGTTGGCGCGCGGGTCGTTGCGCACGCGGTGGCCGATCAGCCGGATGTCGCGCGCGGCCTGGCGCATCGCGGTCGGGTGGATCTCGATCCCGGTGCGGTCGGCATGGGCGAAGACCTCGATCAGCCGCACCGGATCGGCCTGAAAGAAATCGTCGCTCGGCGTCGCGATCCGGCCGCGGTCGAGCACGAATTCGCCGATGCTACGCGGCTTGCGGCGGATCGCCGGCAGCGCCAGCCGGCGGCCGCGCGCGGCGAACTCCTCGTCGAGATGCGCCAGGAACACGCCGGTCAGGTCGCCGACCTGTTTCACGGTCAGGAAATAATGCTGCATGAAGCGCTCGACCGCCGAGCGCCCTGGCCGATCGGTGTAGTGCAGCCGCGTTGCGACGTCGCGCTGCAGGTCGAACGTCAGCCGTTCCTCGGCGCGCCCGGCGACGAGATGGAGATGGCAGCGCACCGCCCACAGGAAATTCTCGGCCTTCTGGAACTGGCGATATTCGTTGGCGGTAAACAGCCCCTTGTCGACCAGCTCGGCGGCGACGCGTACGCGGTGGACATATTTGCCGATCCAGAACAAAGCGTGGAGATCGCGCAGCCCGCCCTTGCCCTCCTTGAGATTGGGCTCGACGACGTAGCGGCTGTCGCCCATGCGGCGATGCCGCTCGTCGCGCTCGGCCAGCTTCTCGCCCGCGAACGCGCGCGGCGATCCGCCGGCCACCTCGCGATCGAACCGCCGCGAGACCTCGTCGTACAGCGCCTCGTCGCCCCAGATGTAGCGGCCCTCGAGCATCGCCGTCAGGATTGTCTGGTCGCCTTTGGCCATGCGCACCATCTCGTCGATCGAGCGGCTCGAATGGCCGACCTTGAGCCCCAGGTCCCACAGCAGATAAAGCGTCGATTCGATCACCTGCTCGGTCCAGGCGGTGCGCTTGAGCGGAGTCAGGAAGGCGATGTCGATGTCGGAAAAGGGCGCCATCTCGGCGCGGCCGTAGCCGCCGACCGCGACCAGCACGAGGCGCTCGGCCGCGCTCGGATGGTTGTTGGGATAGAGCCGCTTGACGGTGAAATCGTAGATCAGCCGCACCAGCTGGTCGGTCAGGAAGGCGTAAGAGTCGGCGGTGTCGTTACCGCGCAAGGGATGCTCGGCGAGCCGCGCCGCGATCTCCGCGCGGCCGGCCTCGAGCGCCTGCTTGAGCAGCCGCGTCGCGTCCGCGCGCAGCGCCGGGCCCTCGCCGTCGAGCGCGGCGATCGCATCGGCGACGCTGCGCCGATCGACGATCGCACGGCGGTTGGCGAGATGTTCGAACCGGGAGGACATGGCGGGGAGATAGGTGCGCAGGGGTTGAAGAACCACCCTGCAATCTGTTCGCGACCGGCCATCGCTTCGCGGCATACTTCGATGCGTCTCGAATAAGACGCCGACCCGTCACGAAGTTTCCTTAGCGCTCGACACCAAGTTTGGTCCGATCGCACAGGGGAATTCCATGCGCCGCTTGCTGCTGCTCAATCTGATTGCCGCGGTTACGTTCGCGGCGCCCGCCGATGCCGCCGTCACGCTGCTCGCCAAGGGCTCGCTCTCCGGGAGCAGCGCGGGGGCTGGTGCCGATCTTTCGGGACTGACCGGCAGTTTGGAGAACGGCCTGCCCGCCAATATTCTCGGCGGGCTCGGATCGGGGCTGGCTTATGCCGGCGGCAACACCTTCATCGCAACGCCCGACCGCGGGCCGAACGCGACGCCCTACAACAGCGCGGTCGACGACACGGTCTCCTATATCAGCCGCTTCCAGACACTGACCTTCGGCCTGACGGCCATGCCATCGGGAGCGCTGCCGTTCACGCTGACGCCGACGCTGACGGGCACGACCCTGCTGTCGAGCCCGACGCCGCTGATCTACGGCACGGGCGCCGGGCTCGGGCTCGGTTCGGGCGCACCGTCGGCGAACAGCGCGTCGGCCTTCTACTTCACCGGACGATCGGACAATTATGCGCCGGGCTCTTCGGGCAATCCGCTCAACGCCAGATTCGATCCGGAAGCGGTGCGCGTCTCGAACGACGGCAAGACCGTGTTCATCTCGGACGAGTACGGCCCCTACGTCCGCCAGTTCGACCGTGCCACCGGCCAGCTTGTCAAGACTTTCGCGCTGCCCGCCAATCTCGACATCACCAACCAGTCGCCGCAGGGCGCGGTCGAGATCAGCGGCAACGCCATCGGCCGCGTCGCCAACAAGGGCATGGAAGGTCTCGCGATCACGCCCGACGGCAAGACGCTGATCGGCATCATGCAGGCTCCGTTGGAGCAGGACGCGGCGGCCGCCCCCAGCCTTCTACGCATAGTGACGATCGACATCGCCTCCGGCGAAACTCATGAATATGGCTATAAGCTCACCACCGGCTCGGGCGTCAGCGACATCGTCGCGATCAACGCGAACGAGTTCCTCGTCGACGAGCGCGACGGCAAGGGGCTGGGCGACGGCTCCAACGCCAAGATCAAGCAGATCTTCCGGATCAACATCGCGGGCGCGACCGACATCACCGCATTGGCCGGGGCGGCGGCGGCGGCGAACGTCGTTGGAAAGAATGCGACACCGTTTCTCGATCTGGTGACCGCCTTGGTCGCGAACGGAGTGCCGGTGTCCCAGATCCCGGCCAAGATAGAAGGCATCGCATTCGGGCAGGACGTGACCAGCGACGGCCAGCTGCTTCACACGCTGTATATCGCCAACGACAATGATTTCCTGCCGGCCACGGCGGGCGACAATCAGTTCTACGTGTTCGGGTTCCAGGACGGCGATCTGCCGGGATTCGTCGCGCAGCAATTCGCGCAGAGCGTCCCCGAACCGTCCAGCTGGGCAATGCTGATCACGGGTTTCGGCGCGATCGGCCTGGCCACGCGCCGCCGTCGGCAAATGCGCGTTTCCCACGCCGCCGCTTGATAGCGCTTGGTGTCGTCAGGCACGCTGTGATCGTCCGCGCACGGGCCGTTCGGTAACTAGCATGTGTGGGGCGGCAAGCGGGTTCGAGGCGGCGCTCCCGATTGGACGTTCCAGCCGAAAAGGTGGGATGGACCTATCTCGCCTCATGTTGCATTGCGGCAATATGGACCGCGCGCCGACTTACGATGATAGCCGGCATCCCGGCCTGAGCTTCCCAATGTTCGTGACGTTGGTCGCGGCGATGATGGCGATGACCGCTTTGCCGATCGATGCCATGCTGTCTGCGCTGCCCGACATCGGCGGCACCTTCCACGTCGCGCTGGAAAATCAGCGGCAGTGGGTCATCACCGCCTATCTCTTCGGCCTTGGCGCCGCGCAGATCGTTCATGGCCCGCTCTCCGATCGTTTCGGGCGCCGCCCCGTGCTGCTGATCGGGCTTGGCGTTTTCATGGCGTTCTCGTTGCTGTGCGCGGTGACCACGAGCTTCACGGCGCTGATCGTGGCGCGCGGGCTGCAGGGTGCCGGTGCGGCGGCTGTGCGGGTGGTCGCGGTGTCGCTGGTCCGCGATTGCTACGCCGGCCGGCGCATGGCGCGGGTGATGAGCCTGGTATTCCTCATTTTCCTGCTGGTGCCCATCCTGGCGCCGGCCATCGGCCAACTGGTGCTGCTGGTCGCGCCATGGCGATGGCTGTTCGTGCTGCTCGGCCTGTTCGGCGCCGCGATCCTGGCCTGGGCAGGATTACGCCTACCCGAGACGCTGTCCGCGGAAGGCCGCCGCGACCTTGATCCGCGCGCGCTCGTCGCGGCGTGGCGGATCGTGGCGATGGATCGAGCGTCGGTCGGTTACACCATCGCGCTGACTCTGCTGTCCGGCGCCTTGTTCGGCTTCATCGCCTCGGTGCAGCAGATCGTCAGCGACACTTTCGCGGCACCGGCCAGGCTGGCGCTGCTCTTTGCCATGATCGGCGGCAGCATGGCGGTCGGCTCGCTGCTCAATTCGCGCATCGTCGAGCGGATCGGCACGCGCTGCGTTTCGCATAGCGCGATCTTCGGCTTCGTCGCGATCTCCGTATTGCAATTGTTGGCCGGGGCCAGCGGCCGTGAAACGCTGATCGGCTTCGCCTGCCTGCAGGCGCTGATCATGTTCTGCTTCTCGCTGTGCGGCGCCAATTTCGGTGCCATGGCCATGGAAAACCTCGGCGCGATGGCCGGCACCGCCGCTTCGCTGCAGGGTTTTGTCAGCAGCGTCGGCGGCGTGCTGATCGGCTTCGTCATCGGGCAGAGTTTCGATGGAGGCACGGTGCCGATGGCGGCGGGATTCACCTTGCTCGGCGCCACATCGGTGCTGGCGGTCCTGTTCGCGGAGCGCGGCAGATTGTTTCGACCGCACGGAGTAGCCGGCCTCGCCGCGCGGTGATGTCGCTACGCGAATTGGCCGGTTCGCCTCACTCCCGCGCGGCGTTTGCTACCTGCTTCAGCCGATAGACCAGGTCGAGCGCGTCCTTCGGGCTCAGCCGGTCCGCCTCGACCGTATCGAGCAAATCGCGCAGCGTGTCCTTCTCCGGCTCGGGCGGGATCGCGGCGAACAAGGGCAGGTCGTCGAGGCCGGCGGCGAGCCCGCCGGTCTTGGCGCGCCCCGCTTCGAGCTTGGCCAGCACTGCCTTGGCGCGCGCCACCACCGCTCCCGGCAGCCCGGCAAGCCGCGCCACTGCGAGGCCGTAGCTGCGGTCGGCCGGACCCTTGGCAAGCTCATGGAGCAGCACCAGCTCCCCCTTATATTCGCGCGCGCGGACATGGTGGAGGCTGAGCGCGTCGAGCCGCTCGGCGAGCCGCGTAAGCTCGTGGTAATGCGTCGCGAACAGGCAGCGGCAGCGGTTGCGGTCGTGCACCGCCTCGACCACCGCCCAGGCGATCGCGAGCCCGTCGTAGGTCGAGGTGCCGCGCCCGACTTCGTCCAATATTACGAACGAGCGCGGTGTCGCCTGCGCGAGGATCGCGGCGGTCTCGACCATCTCGACCATGAAGGTCGATCGTCCGCGCGCGAGATTGTCCGAGGCGCCGACGCGACTGAACAGCCGGTCGACCAGCCCGAGCTTGGCCGCGGCCGCGGGGACGAAGCTGCCCGTCTGCGCGAGCACCGCGATCAGCGCGTTCTGGCGAAGAAAGGTCGATTTGCCGCCCATGTTGGGCCCAGTCACCAGCCATAGCCGCGCGCCCTCGGACAGGCCGCAGTCGTTGGCGACGAACCGCGCGGCGCGCGCGGACAGCGCGGTCTCGACCACCGGATGGCGCCCGCCGACGACCTCGAAGCAAGCATGATCCTCGAGCAGCGGACGGCACCAGCCGCCCTCCGCCGCACGCGCGGCCAGCCCGGCGGCGACGTCGAGCCGGGCGAGCGCGGCGGCGGGCGCGCCACTCGCGCGCGCCGGCGCCAGCGCGGCCGCGCTCAACTCCTCAAAATGCGCGGCTTCGGCGGCGATCGCATGGCTCGCCGCCTGCGTGACGCGCTGCGCCTCGTCGTGCAGCTCGGGGGCGTTGAAGCGGACCACCCCGGCCAGCGTCTGGCGGTGGGTAAAGCCCGAGTCCGCGGTCATCAGCCGGTCGGCATGGCGCGCCGGTACCTCGATGTGGAAGCCGAGCACGGCGTTGTGGCGGATGCGCAGCGACGGCACGCCGCTCGCCTCGCGATAGCGCGCCTCGAGCGCGGCGATCGCGCGCCGGCCTTCGCCGCCGGCATTGCGCAGCGCGTCGAGCGCAGCGTCATAACCCTCGGCGATATAGCCGCCCTGGCTGGCGTCGATCGGCGGCGTCGGCACCAGCGCGCGGGTCAGCTCGTCGATCAGCGCGCCATGGCCGCGCAGCGCGGGGACGAGCGCGTTTAGCAATGCCGGCCGCTCGTCGAGCGCGGCGAGCCGCTCGTGCAGCCGCCAGGCGCCGTCGAGCCCGTCACGCAGCAGCCCGAGATCGCGCGGGGTGCCGCGCCCGGCGGCGAGGCGGCCGAGCGCGCGGGCGATGTCGGGCAGCGCCTTCAATCGCTCGCGCAGCCGCTCGCGCGTCGCGGCGTCGCGTTCGAACCGGGCGACGAGATCGAGCCGCGCCTCGATTCCGCCGCGCTCGGCCAGCGGCGCGCCGAGATCGGCCGCCAGCAGCCGCGCGCCGGCGCCGGTGACCGTGCGGTCGATCGCGTCGAGCAGGCTGCCCTTGCGCCCGCCGCCGGCAGCCTCGACCATCTCCAGGCTGTCGCGCGTCGCGGCGTCGATCAGCATGTGCGCGCTTGCGATCCGCCGTTCGGGCGGCTGGAGCAGCACCGGCCGCCCTTGCGCCGAGCGGTCGAGATAGGCGATCAGCCCGCCGGCCGCGGCAAGCTCGGCGCGGCCGAACGCGCCGAAGCCGTCGAGCGTCGCCACGCCGAAGCGCGTCTTCAGCCGCCGCTCGGCGTCGGCGCTGTCGAAGCCGGCGCGCGGGCAGGGGATCGCGCCGGCGGGCGGATCGGCCATCCCTTCCGCGCAGACGATCTCGGCCGCGCCCAGCCGCGCCAGTTCGGCGTCGAGGCCGAGGCGGTCGCTCGCGCCGAGCTCGAACCGGCCGGTCGAGATGTCGGCCGCGGCGATGCCAATCGCGCCGCCGACCTCGGCCAGCGCGACCAGCCAGTTGGCGGCGCGCGCTTCGAGCAAGCTCTCCTCGGTCAGCGTGCCGGCGGTGACGACGCGCACGATCGCGCGCGTAACCAGCGTCTTGCCGCCGCGCTTCTTCGCTTCGGCCGGGCTCTCGACCTGCTCGGCGATCGCGACGCGATGGCCGGCGCGGATCAGCCGCGCGAGATAGGCGTCGGCCGAATGGACCGGCACGCCGCACATCGGAACGCGCTCGCTGTCGTGGCTGCCGCGCGCGGTCAGCGCGATATCGAGACAGGCGGCAGCGGTCTTGGCGTCGTCGAAGAACAGCTCGAAGAAATCGCCCATGCGATAGAACAACAGGCAATCGGGCGCTTCGGCCTTGAGCGCGTGATATTGCGCCATCATCGGCGTCATGCCGTCGTCGCTGTCCGCTCGCGCCATCGCGGGAGTGATAAGGTCGACGGCGTGTGTCGTCATCATCAACTTGTCGCGACGCCGTTGTAGTCAACGCCGCACCGCCTGCCTAAGGTATGCGCACGCGTGCGGGGGAGTGCAGATGAGCGAAGGCAGCAACGTCCAGTTTTCCGAGCGCGAGGCGCTGCTGTTCCACTCGCTTGGACGGCCCGGCAAGATCGAGATCATCGCGTCGAAGCCGATGGCGACGCAGCGCGACCTCAGTTTGGCCTATTCGCCCGGCGTCGCCGTGCCGGTGCGCGAGATCGCCCGCGATCCCGCACTGGCTTACGATTACACCGCCAAGGGCAATCTCGTCGCGGTGATCTCGAACGGCACCGCGATCCTCGGCCTCGGCAATCTCGGCGCGCTGGCGTCGAAGCCGGTGATGGAGGGCAAGGCGGTGCTGTTCAAGCGCTTCGCCGACGTCGATTCGATCGATCTCGAGCTCGCCACCGAGGATCCCGACGCGTTCATCAACGCCGTTGCGCTGATGGAGCCGAGCTTCGGCGGAATCAACCTCGAAGACATCAAGGCGCCCGAATGCTTCATCATCGAGCAAGCCCTTCGTGAACGCATGAACATTCCGGTGATGCACGACGATCAGCACGGCACCGCGATCATCACCGCCGCCGGGCTGATCAACGCCTGCTACCTTACCGGCCGCGCGCTCGAGGATGTGCGCGTGGTCGTCAACGGCGCCGGTGCCGCGGCGATCGCCTGCACCGCGCTGATCAAGTCGATGGGGGTCGGCCCCGATCACGTGCTGATGTGCGATCGCAAAGGCGTGATCTATCAGGGCCGCAGCGAGAGCATGGACCAATGGAAGTCGGCGCACGCCGCCAAGACCGATCGGCGCACGCTCAGCGAGGCGCTGGTCGGGGCGGACATCTTCCTCGGCCTGTCCGCCGCCGGCGCGCTCAAGCCCGAGATGGTCATGGCGATGGCGCCCAAGCCGATCATCTTCGCGATGGCCAATCCCGATCCCGAGATCACCCCGCCCGAGGCCAAGGCCGCGCGCCCAGACGCGATCGTCGCTACCGGCCGCTCGGATTATCCGAACCAGGTCAACAACGTGCTCGGTTTCCCGTTCATCTTCCGCGGCGCGCTCGACGTGCGCGCGACGACGATCAACGACGAGATGAAGATCGCTGCGGCGCAGGCGCTTGCCAATCTCGCGCGCGAAAGCGTGCCCGAGGAGGTCGCCGCGGCCTATGGCGGGCGCAGCCACAGCTTCGGCGCCGATTACATCATCCCCGCCCCGTTCGATCCGCGGCTGATGGAGGTGGTCCCCGCCGCGGTCGCCAAGGCGGCGATGGATTCCGACGTCGCGACCAAGCCGATCGCCGATTTCATTGCCTATAAGGACAGCCTCAAGGCACGGCTCAACCCGACCACCTCGGTGCTGACCCTGGCCTATGAGGCGGCGCGGTCGCATCCCAAGCGGGTCGTGTTCGCCGAGGCCGAGGAGGAGGTCGTGCTGCGCGCCGCTATCGCGTTTCGCGAGGGCGGCTACGGCATTCCCGTGCTGGTCGGGCGCGACGACGTGCCCGATCGGCTGCGCGCGCTCGGCGTCGACGATCCGGCGAGCTTCGAGCTGTACAACAGCCGGATCTCGCCGCTCGTGCCGAGGATGGTCGATCTGCTGTACGGACGGCTCCAGCGGCGCGGCTATCTGCGCCGCGAAGTCGAGGCGATGGTCAACCGCGATCGCAACATCTTCGCCGCCTTGCTGCTCGAGCTCGGCGAGGTCGACGCGATGGTCACCGGCGTCACGCGCACCTATGCGCGCACGCTGCGCCAGATCCAAAGCGTGATCGATCCGGCCGAGGGCCAGACGCCGATCGGCATCCATGTGCTCGCGCGCCGCCGCGGCCAGACGGTGTTCATGGCCGACACCACCGTCAACGAGCGCCCCGAGCCGCACGAGCTTGCCGATATCGCCGAGCAGACCGCCGCGGTCGCGCGGCGGATGGGCCAGGAGCCGCGCGTCGCCTTTCTGTCCTATTCCACCTTCGGCAATCCCAGCGGCAAATGGCTCGACAATGTCCGCGAAGCGGTGGCGCTGCTCGATCAGCGCCAGGTCAATTTCGAATATGACGGCGAGATGGCGCCCGACGTCGCGCTCAATCCCGAGGTGATGCGCAAATATCCGTTCGTGCGCCTGTCGGGGCCGGCCAACGTGCTGGTGATGCCCGGGCTGCAATCGGCCAATCTGTCGGCCAAGCTGCTGCGCGAGCTCGGCGGCGAAGCGGTGATCGGCCCGATGCTGGTCGGGCTCAAGCACTCGGTCCAGATCGCGACGATGTCCTCGACGGCGTCCGAGCTGGTCACGCTGGCCGTGCTCGCGGCAGGGGGGATCGCGCGATAGGCCGGTTGCGAAGCAGGTGCCCGGCGAAGGCCGAGGCCCGGTTGGGGCACGTGATTGGCCAACTGCGCTAAGTTGTCGCGGCCTCCCCGCTGGACCCCGGCCTTCACCGGGGAACGATCCCGCCCTCAGTCCGGATTGTCCGCCGTCGGCGCGCCCCGCGAAGCCCCGCCGACCGCGCCGATATTGCCGAACAGCTCGGCGAAGAAGCTGCGGTTTCGGCCGAGCGTCGGGGTCTTCTCGCCCCACGGCGCGATCGATGCGACCTTCTCTATTCCGCTGCGCTGGACCGAGGCGACGTTGCCGTTGGGATCGAAGCGCACCTCGAGCACGGTCTGCTGCACCGGCTTGGGATCGGCGAACGCGAATTGCTTGGTATCGCGCGAGACATAATACCAGGCGTTCGGATCGAACTGTCCGGCGAAGGTCGGCCGGCCGAGCGTGCCGACCACCGAATCGCGATTGTCGATCCCCGGCTGGATCGCGGCCACCAGCGCCGCGTCGGCGACATAGCCCTGATGGGTCGCGACGCGGGTGCAGCCGCCGAGCGCGCCGGCCAGCGCAAGGGCGGCTGCGGCCAAGGGCAAAAGACGCAAGGATAGGCTCATCGACTTTTCTCCTCGGGCCCGCGCATTGACGGGCCAGCGCCATTGCATCGCCGGCGAACCGGCTCAATATGCGCCAAGGCATGCGCTAGGCAAGCGCTGGGCAAGCGCGAGGAATGCAGCCGATGTCCATTTTCCGGCGCGTATTCCGGCGCGACGATCCCAAGGATGCGCTGCGCGCGCTGTACGTCACGGTCGTCGCGGCCGCGCGGCGGCCCGACTGGTATGAGCGGGGCCAAGTGCCCGATACGCTCGACGGGCGCTTCGACATGGTTGCGGCGGTGCTCGCGCTGGTGCTGCTGCGCTTCGAGCAGGCGGGCGAGGCGGGCTGCGCGCCCGCGGCGCGGCTGACCGAATTGTTCGTCGAGGATATGGACGGGCAAATGCGCCAGCAGGGCGTCGGCGACGTCGTCGTCGGCAAGCATGTCGGGCAGATGATGAGCGCGCTCGGCGGGCGTATCGGCGCCTATCGCGATGCGTTTGCCGAGGACGGCGACCTCGCCGGCGCGCTCGTTCGCAACCTGTGGCGCGGCGACTCCCCCGGCGAGGCGGCGGTCGGCCATGTCGCCGCCGGACTGCGCCGGCTGCGCGCCGATCTCGCCGCGCAGCCGCTCGACCGGCTGCTCGCCGGGGCGCTCGCGCCGTGAGCGCCAACGAATTCGCCCGCCCGGTGCGGATCGACAGCCTCGGCCCGGGGCCGCGCGAACTGCGGATCGCGGCCGAACCGGCCGAACGCGCCGCGCTCGCCACGCGCTTCGGGCTCGTCGCGATCGAGCGGATCGAGGCGGCGGCGACGCTCCGCCGCGACGGCGACGTGGTCGTCGCCGAAGGCCGGCTGCGGGGGGAAGCGATCCAGCACTGCGTCGCCACCGGCGTTCCGCTCCCCGCGCAGGTCGACGTGCCATTCACGCTGCGCTTCCAGCCGGCCGACGCGCCGCCCGGCGACGAGATCGAGCTGTCGGAGGCCGATTGCGACACGCTCGATTACGAAGGCGGCGCGATCGACTTGGGCGAGGCGGTGGCCGAGGAATTCATCCTCGCGCTCGATCCCTTCCCCCGCGCGAGCGATGCCGAGGCGCGGCTGCGCGAGGCGGGCGTGGTCGGCGAGGAGGATGCGGGGCCGTTCGCCGCGCTCAAGGGACTGCGCGACCGGTTGGGCGAAGCTCGGTCGAAGGACTGACCAAGGACCGATATTAGTGAGACGCTTGGCAGCTTTCGGAAGGTGCGGTTCGAATCGGGCCGTTCGCAGCCGTTTCGTGGCACGTTTCATTTTAGCTCCGTGGATGGACGAAGCTGAATGTCTTTATCACGGCCCTGCAATCTGAGCATGGTGACGTTATAATCGAACGAATATGGATAGCGTTCGCACTCCCGTTGGTGGGGCGGCCAAGTATGCTCATCCCTGTCCAACCCGTCGAGTTTTGGACCAACCAACGGAAAATTCAGCCTGACATCTGCGACCGCTCCGTCCTTCAACCCGGGGATGATGAACGTGATCGCGTCATCGATGTTGCCGGTTTCCTGCAACAGGCCTATTCTGCCACGAGAGAATTCGACTTCCGCGTCGGAAACCGGACTTCTTCGACCCCAATAGGTGAAGCACCGAGCGGTCATCGTCTCATAGTCGAGTTGTGCCTTGTGGCGCGCTTCAAGGCGTCGAATGTGAAATGTCGCAATTATTGCGGCCAAGAGCATTCCGCAAAGGAACGCCACTGATGTTCGACTGATGATGTTCGACGCGCTGGACATTGGCATCCACTTTCTTCCGATAGGGCTGCTAATGAGGAGGCTTCGCATTCTGTGCATGAACGTCTTGGGACGAAAGCAGTCACCTCATGGGCAAACGCTTCCGATTTTCCACTCGAATAGCTTTGCCTCAGAACGGCACGTCGTCGTCGAGGTCGCTGTCGAACGCGCTCGAGGTCTTGGGCGCCGCGCCGCCGCTGCGACCGCCAGACCCGCCGCCATAGCCACCGTCGTTGCCGAAGTCGTCGCCGCCGCCGAAGTCGCGCCCGCCGCCGCCGCCGCCGCCGCCGTCACGCGAATCGAGCAGGGTCAGCTGGCCGTTGAAGCCCTGCAGCACGACCTCGGTCGAGTAGCGATCGGCGCCGCTGCTGTCCTGCCACTTGCGCGTCTGGAGCTGGCCCTCGATGTAGACCTTGCTCCCTTTGCGCAGATATTGCTCGGCGATCCGCCCGATATTCTCGTTGAAGATCGCGACCGAGTGCCATTCGGTCTTCTCGCGCCGCTCGCCGCTCGACTTGTCCTTCCAGCTCTCCGAGGTGGCGATGCGCAGGTTGACCACCTTGCCGCCGTTCTGGAAGCTCTTCGATTCGGGATCGCGCCCGAGATTGCCGACGAGAATCACCTTGTTGACGCTGCCGGCCATATCATTCTCCCCAAGCGTAATGACTTAATCCGTTCGTCCTGAGTAGCCATTGAGCTTGTCGAAATGGCGTATCGAAGGACAGCCGCGACGACATCCTTCGATACGGCCTTCGACGGGCTCAGTCCCCACTCGGGACAAACGGATAGGCTAAAGCCCGAGCGCGGTGGCTAACCAGAAAGTGGCTCCGGCGGCAAGATAGGCCAGCCCGAACAAATAGGCGAGCATGAACGCCGGCCATTTCCAGCCGTTGGTCTCGCGCCGGGTCACCGCGATCGTCGAGAGGCATTGCGGTGCGAACACGAACCAGACGAGAAACGCGAGCGCGGTCGGCAGCGGCCAGCGCCCGCGCAGCCGCTCGACCAGCGATTCGGTCGTCTTCGCCTCGTCGCCCGAATCCTGGATCGAATAGACCGTGGCGAGTGCCGACACCGCCACCTCGCGTGCCGCCATCGCCGGAATCAGCGCGAGCGCAATGTCGCGGTCGAAGCCGATCGGGCGCACCGCATAGGCGAGGCCGTTGGCGATCCGCCCGGCGATCGAATAGTCGATCGGCGGGGTCGGATCGCCCGCCGGCGGCTTGGGGAAGCTCAGCAGCGCCCACAGCACGATCGTGGTGAAGGCGATGATCGTGCCGGCGCGCTTGAGGAAGATCCAGGCGCGCTGCCACAGCCCGAGGAGCACGTCGCGCAGCACCGGCAGCTGATATTTGGGCATCTCCATCATGAAGCCCGAGCTCGCGCCGCGCGTCACCGTCTGCCGCAGGACGAGCGACGCGATCAGCGCGCCGGCGATGCCCATCACATAGAGCCCGAACAGCACCAGCCCCTGCAGCCCGATGCCGGGGCCGACGCTGCGCGCGGGGATGAACGCGGCGATGATCACCGCATAGACCGGCAGCCGCGCCGAGCAGGTCATCAGCGGCGCGATCAGGATCGTCGTCAGCCGGTCTTTGGGATCCTCGATCGTGCGCGTCGCCATGATGCCCGGGATCGCGCAGGCGAACGACGACAGCAGCGGGATGAACGCCCGCCCCGACAGGCCGACGCGCGCCATCAGCCGGTCCATCAGGAACGCCGCGCGGACCATATAGCCCGAGGCCTCGAGCAGCAGGATGAAGAAGAACAGGATCAGGATCTGCGGCAGGAACACGACGACCGCACCCACTCCGGCGATGACCCCGTCGATCAGCAGCGAGCGCAGCACGCCGTCCGCCATCGTCGCGCGGACGAGATCCTGCAGCGCGGTGAACAGGCCTTCGATCCACGCCACCGGGGCTTCGGCCCAGGCGAACACGCCCTGGAACATCAGGAACATCAGCCCGCCGAGCAGGACCGGCCCGAGCAGCGGGTGGAGCGCGACCGCGTCGACCGCATGCGTCCAGCGTCGCGCGCCATGCTCCTCGGTGGTGGCGGCGAGCGCGATCGCGCGGGCGCGGCGCTGGAGCGTGACGATGTCGTCGTGGACGATCGCGGGAGCGGCCGCGAACAACCGCTGCGCGCGCCCCGCGAGCAGCGCGTCCAATTCGCCCCTGAGCGCGTCGAGCCCCTTTCGACGAACCGCCACCGTCGGGACGACCGGCACACCCAGCTCGCGCGCGAGCGCGCCGACGTCGATCTTGAGCCCGTCGCGCTCGGCCATGTCGACCATGTTGAGCGCCACCACCAGCGGCAGCTCGAGCCGGGTCAGCTGGAGGACGAAGCGCAGATGGTTGTCGAGGTTGGTCGCGTCGACCACGACGATCAGCGCTGCGGGCAGCCGCTCGCCTTCCTGGCGGCCGAAGATGACGTCGCGCGTCACCTGCTCGTCGGGGCTCGACGGCTCGAGGCTGTAGGTGCCGGGCAGGTCGATCAGCTCGACCGGGCGGCCGTCGTCAAGCGCCATCCGCCCCGATTTCCGCTCGACCGTGACGCCGGGATAATTGCCGACCTTCTGGCGCGCGCCGGTCAGCGCGTTGAACAAGGCGCTCTTGCCGGCATTGGGATTGCCGACCAGCGCCACCATCGGCATCGGGTTCATCCCCGCGGCGGCTCGACGCTGATCGCGGCCGCTTGCGCGCGGCGCAGCGCCACCGTCATCCGCCCGATCCGGCAGGCGATCGGGTCGCCCCCGAACGGGCCACGATGGAGCGATTCGATCGGCACGCCCTCGTCGACGCCGAGTTCGCGCAGCCGCCGCGCCTCGGCTGGGCGCAGCGCCGGCCAGTCAACGCGCGCGATCGTCGCGCGTTCGCGCAGCGGAAGTTGGTCGAGACGCATCTGCTAGTGATTATCAATAAGCGGAGGGAAATACCAGCCCGCCGCTACACCACCGGATAGCGCAGCCGTCCGAGAAATCGCGCCAAGCTCGGCCTGCGCGCAGGATCGCCGGTCAACTGCCCCTTGAGCTTCTCGAACCGCATCACTCCGTCAAGCCGGCGGCCGAGGAATGCCTTGGTGGCGGCTTGCCCTTCGCTGTCGTCGTCGAGCCACGTCAGCAGGGTGACGCTGTAGACGCCAGCGAGCGTCGCGCGCTTGGTATAATGGTTGAAATCCGTCGCGGTGTCGCCGGCGAGGCGCCACATTGCATCCGCGGCACGCCAGGCGAGGCGGGCTCCGGTCGCGAGATTCTGCGGCATCGCAAGGATCGCCAACGCGCGTCGGGCGGCCTCGCGGTGCGGCAAGGCGAGGTCGAGCCGAACGATGATCAACGCGCGGATACGATCGCGAAATTTCATCGCGGCGAGCTGATCGGCGGTCAGCGCGGTCGTCATGGCTGCGTCTATCCAAGCGAACCAGGCATCGATCATCTCGATTCGCCCGCCGGGGAAAGCGAGGCGCGCATGGCCAGCGTCGATCCCGAGTTCGTCCGCCGCACGCGCCAGCGCGGTCTCGCCCCAGCCGTCGAACGCGGCCTGCGCCGGGATCAGCGGCGCGAGCGCGGCGCGCATCTCGTCGAGCGTCGGATCGGGCGGCAGCATCAGGCGAAGCGCTCCTTGAGCGCCATCATCGCCAGCGCCGCCTTGGCCGCCTCGCCGCCCTTGTCCTTGTCGTCGGGCCTGGCACGCGCCAGCGCCTGCGCTTCGTTCTCGACCGTGAGGATGCCATTGCCGATCGCGATGCCGTCCATCGTCAGCGCCATCAGCCCGCGCGCGCTCTCGTTCGACACCACCTCGAAATGGTAGGTCTCCCCTCGGATCACCACGCCGATCGCGACGAACCCGTCGTAGCGCCCGGTCTCCGCCGCGAGCGCGAGCGCGCCGGGAATCTCGAGCGCGCCGGGGACGGTGATCGTCTCGTGGCGGTGGCCGGCTTCCTCGATCGCGGCGCGGGCGCCGGCAAGCAGCAGATCGTTGAGATGGTCGTAGAAGCGCGCTTCGATGATCAGCAGGCGGGCCATCACTGGCCGCCGGCGGCGGGAATGCGGCGCTCGCCGACGACGTTCAGTCCGTAGCCGGCCAGCGCGACCAGCGTATGGTGCGAATTGGTCAGCAGCACCATGTCGTGGATGCCGAGCTCGGCGAGGATCTGCGCGCCGACGCCATAGTCGCGCAGTTCGTCCATGTCGGCTTGCTGGCCGTTGCCGCGCGCGGACATCATGAGCGTGACCTCGTCGGCGCGGCGGCGATTGATGATTACCACCACGCCGCTTCCCTCTGCCGCGATCGCCTGCATCGCGTTCGCCATCAGGTCGGTGCGCTCGCCCGACTCGCCGAGGAAGTCGGGAAAGATATCGAGCTGATGCATCCGTACGAGCGTCGGCCGGTCGGGCTCGATGCGGCCTTTGACCAGCGCGAGCGAATAGGTGCCGGTCGCGTTGTTGCGATAGTTGATCGCGCGCCACGCGCCGCCGTGGCGGCTTTCGAACGTCATCTCGCCCATCTGCTCGACATTATGGTCGTGGCGCCGGCGATACGCGATCAGATCGCGGATCGTACCGATCTTGAGCGCATGGAGCTGCGCGAAGGCGACGAGATCGTCCATCCGCGCCATCGTCCCGTCGTCCTTCATGATCTCGCAGATCACGCCCGACGGATTGAGCCCGGCGAGCCGCGAGACGTCGACCGCCGCCTCGGTGTGGCCGGTACGCACCAGCACGCCGCCCGGCTTGGCCACGAGCGGAAAGACATGGCCGGGCGACACGATATGCTCGGGGCCCTTGGAGGCATCGATCGCCACCGCGACGGTGCGCGCGCGGTCGGCGGCCGAGATTCCGGTGGTGACGCCGTCGCGCGCCTCGATCGAGACGGTGAAAGCCGTCTCGTAACGCGTGCCGTTGCTGCGGCTCATCAGCGGCAGGCCGAGCTGGGCGACGCGTTCCTGCGCCAAAGCGAGGCAGATCAGCCCGCGGCCGTAGCGCGCCATGAAGTTGATCGCGTCGGGCGTCGCCATCTGCGCGGGGATGACGAGATCCCCCTCGTTCTCGCGGTCCTCGTCGTCGACCAGCACGAACATGCGCCCGTTGCGCGCCTCGTCGATGATCTCCTCGGTGGTGGAGAGGAACGCGTGCCTCATGCCGCGCGCGCCGCCTCCATGCGGCCGAGATAACGCGCCAGCACGTCGATCTCGATGTTGAGCGCGCGGCCGGGTTCGGCATCGGCCAGCGTGGTGGCGGCGGCGGTGTGGGGAATGATGTTGACGCCGATGATGACGCGGCCGGCCTCGTCGGCGACGTCGTTGACGGTCAGCGACACGCCGTCGAGCGCGACCGATCCCTTGGACGCGAGGAACGGCGCGATGGCGCGATCCGCCGCGATCGTCAGGCGCCGCGACGCGCCCTCGGGCGCGACCGCGACGATCTCGCCGATTCCGTCGACATGGCCGGTGACGATATGCCCGCCGAGTTCGTCGCCGACGCGCAGCGCGCGTTCGAGGTTGAGGCGCCGTCCGGCCGTCCACTGGCCCTGCGCGGTGCGCGAGACGGTTTCTCCCGATATGTCCACGGCGAACCAGCCCGGGCCCTTGTCGACCACGGTCAGGCACACCCCGGAGCAGGCGATCGACGCGCCCAAATCGACGCTCGCCATGTCATAGCCCGTCGCGATCGTCGCGCGCAGGTCGCCGCGCTGCTCAATCGCCATGATCGTGCCGATGTCAGTGATGATCCCGGTGAACATCCGCGTCCCGTTCAGCTTCGCACGCGCTCGTAGACCTCGATCCGATCGCTGCCAAGCGTCCGCACGTCGGCGGCGCGCCAGCGCCCGTGCGCCGATGCGAGGTCGTCGAGCGCGAGCGCGCCGATGCCGGGGCGCCCTTCGCCGCCGATCATGATGGGCGCGCGGTGGATCATCAGCCGGTCCACCAGGTCCTCGGCGAGAAAAGCGGCAGCCGTTTCGCCGCCGCCCTCGACCAGGACTTCGTCGATCCGCTCGAGCCGGGCGATGTCGGCGGGAGCGGCGAGCGCGACCCAGCCGTCCGGCACGGTGCCGCGCGTGAGGACGGCGCCGCGTGGGCTGCGATCCGCCAGCCCGGCCAGGCGCACGTCGAGTCTGGGTGCATCGGCGGTGAACGTGCCCGCCCCGATCACGACGAGTTCCGCGCGCGACCGCTCGAGATGGGCAAGCGCCCGTGCGGGCGCGCCCGTGATCCACCGGCTGGTGCCGTCGCCCAGCGCGATCCGCCCGTCGAGCGACAGCGCCAGCTTGAGCGTGACATGCGGCCGGCCGCGCCGCCGGCGTGCGAAGAAGCCGCCGGCCATTGCCTCGGCCTCTGCGGCGCGCACGCCATCGACGGTCTCGATTTTCGCGGCGCGCAACCGCGCGAGTCCTTTGCCGTCGGTCCGCGGATCGGGATCGCGCAGCGCCACGACCACCCGCGCCGGCGCGGCAGAAACGAGCAGATCGGCGCAGGCCGGCCCACGCTCGCTGGCATGGGCGCACGGCTCGAGCGTGACGAAGACCTCCGCTCCCGCCGCTGCGGCTCCGGCCTGGGCCAGCGCCATCGCCTCGGCGTGCGGGCGCCCGCCGGGCTGGGTCCAACCGCGTCCGACGACGCGTCCCGCCTTGACGATCAGGCAGCCGACATTGGGATTGGGCGCGCACCGTCCGCGCCCGCGCGAGGCGAGCGCCAGCGCCGCGCCCATCCAGCGCGCATCATTCAATGCCGAGTTGCTTTTGGAGCCGCTGATATTGTGCGCGGCGCTCGGCCTGCGCCTTCTCCTTGGCGGCCTGATCGATCTTCTGCTGGGCGATGATCTCGGCATCGGTGCGGCTCGCCGGCCAGCTGGGGATGAACATCATCTCGGGCGGTGGCGGCTCGACATGCGAATCCTTCAGAAAACCCAGCGTGATCAGCACCGGCATCGCCACCGCGAGCGCGGCGAAACCGAGTTGATGGCGTTCGCGCGTCGCGAGAAACGCGCGCAGGTCGCGCCAGGCCGCGGCGGGAGACGAGGGTCGCGGGAAGAAGGCCATGCCGCGAAGATAGGGCGCGGCCTGCGTCCGCGCCAGCCTCGCGGCATGGCTTCGTTTCATTCGTTCAAGACAAAGCGCACCGTCAGCGTCTGCCAGCTCTCGACCGCCACGCCGTCACGCGTCGCCGGCACGAAACGCCAGCGCCGCAGCGCCTGCTGGCGCGTGGCGTCGAAGAAGGCGGTGGCATCGGTCGAGACCAGCTCGACGGCCGTCACCCGCCCGTCGGGGCCGATCCGGACGCGCACCGTCGCCTTGCCTGAGAGGCCTTCGCGTTGCGCCGAGGGCGGATACTGCGGTTGAAAATCGCCGGCAAAGCGTCGGTCGATCCGTGCGGAGACCAGCTTGACCGGCGCGGGCTCCGCGGCCGCGCTGTTGCCCGGCGGATCCAATGGAAAGTCGACCGGCGGCAGCTCCACGGTCGTCAATCGGTTTTCGCTCAGGTCGATGGGTAGCGGTACGGCAAATATTGGCTGTTCGGCGGGCGCGGCTGCCTTGGCTTTCTTGTGTTCCTTAGGCAGCGGCGGGGGCGGCACCTGATCCCTGATCTGCTTGACGATCAGCGGCGGCTCGGGCGGCGGCAGCAGCTCGCCCTTGGCAAGGATCAGCGCGGCGAGCACCGCCGCATGCATAGCGATGACCACGCTCAGACCGAGCGGATGCGATCGTTTGTTTTCGAGGAAAGCTCCTTGGCTCATGGCAACCTCCTGGCGCCCGGCCGGACCGGATGACCGGCCTCATTTTGTGTACCACGATTCCGGAGCTTGCGTAATGCTGCGGCGAATGGTGTTCCGTTACGGCACAGCGGCGCGCAAGCGCGACAATCCGCGTTCGCGCCCGATCAAGGGCAGCAGGGCCGCCATCTCCGGACCGTGATCGCGACCGGTCAGCGCGCGGCGCAGCGGAAGAAACAGCGCGCGGCCCTTGCGCCCGGTCTCGGCGGCGAGCGTGGTGGTGAGGTTGCGCCACCCGTCGCCGTCCCACGCCATCTGCGCGCCGATCTCGGCGGCGCGCGCGACGAAGGCCTGGTCGTCCGCCTCGGCCGCCGGCGCATCGATCGGCCCTTCGACCACCGCCCACCAGTCGGCGGCTTCGGCAAGCGTCGCGACATTGGCGCGGATCGCCTCCCAGCCGGCGGCGCTCATCGCCGGCGGCAGCCGCGTTGCCACCGCCGCATAAGGCAGCAGATGCAGCGTGCGCGCGTTGAGCTGGGCGAGCTCGGCAAGATCGAAGCGCGCCGGCGCGCGGCCGAAATGCGCGAAATCCTGCCCAGCGAGCAGCGGCGCGAAATCGGCGACCGGCTCGACCGGATCGCTCGTCCCGATCCGCGCGAGCAGCGCCGCGAGCGCGATCGGCTCGATCCCTTGTGCGCGCAGCGCAGCGGCGTCGAGCGAGCCGAGCCGCTTCGACAATTTGCCTTCCGTCCCGACCAGCAGCGCCGCATGGCCGAAGGCCGGCGGCGGCGCGCCGAGCGCGGCGAACATCTGCAGCTGGAGCCCGGTGTTGGTGACATGGTCCTCGCCGCGCACGACGTGGGTCACGGCCATGTCGACGTCGTCGATCACGCTCGGCAGCATGTAGAGCCAGCTGCCGTCGGCGCGGCGGATCACCGGATCGCTGAACGACGCCGGATCGAGCCGCTGCGGCCCGCGGATCAGATCGTCCCACGCGATCGGCGTGGCGTCGAGCCGGAAGCGCCAGTGCGGCCTGACCCCGCCGGCCTCGATTGCGGCGCGCGTAGCATCGCTGAGCTGCAGCGCGGCGCGGTCGTAGACCGGCGGCAGCCCGCGGCCGAGCAGCACCTTGCGCTTGAGGTCGAGTTCCTGCGCGGTTTCGTAGGCGGGATAGATGCGTCCCGCCGCGCGCAGTTCGGCGAAGCGCGCCTCGTACAGCGCGCCGCGCTCGGACTGGCGCACCTCGCCGTCGGGAATCAGCCCCAGCCAGACGAGATCGTCGCGGATCGCCTGGGCGAACGCCTCGGTCGAGCGCTCTCCGTCGGTGTCGTCGAGCCGCAGCAGGAACTTGCCGCCGTGCTTGCGCGCCAGCAGCCAGTTATGGAGTGCGGTGCGGATGTTGCCGACATGCAGGCGACCCGTGGGGGACGGCGCGAAACGGGTGATGATGCTCATGAGATACTGGAAACGATAGCGACGTTGCGCGCAGCCGCTGCCTTGGCCAAGTCCGCATCATTGGTCGCCAAATCCGCGTTGAGGCGTTCGGCGAGCTCGAGGTAGGCCGCGTCGTAGACTGTCAGCCCGAACGGATCGGCAATCGCCAATATCGCCGTCGCGCGGTTGGCAAAAGGCACTTCGTCGAGCGCTATCGACAATTTGAACACGGCGGACATGAGCCGATCGCGATCCTCGCGATCGATCCGTCGGCGGCGCATCGCCATCGCGAGCAGGTTGGCCGTCTCGGCAGGCCAATGCGCAGGTGCGAAGACGGATGTTCCGCCGATTCGTCCGAGCACCGTGGGAACGCGCTCCGTCCACTCGTCGGTAAGCAAGATGCCGCCAATGATCGAGGCATCCACGACAAGCGAGGTCAAAGACGGCCCTCATTCTTCCAAGCGATCAGATCCGCGATGGGCGTAGAGCCATATTTAGCCCGCATCTCCTTGCCGAGCGCGATCATCTCATCGATCACCTGCCGATTGCGGCCCCTTGCATCGTCCTGCGCCGCGACCAGCTTCGCCGCGGGCTTACCATGGCGAGTGATGACGATCTCCTCGCCGGCCTGGGCAGCGGCAACCAATTCCGAAAAGCGATCTTTCGCTTCCGCTACCGCCAATGTACGCATACGGCTCCACTCTGGCCTATACGCTACCATATTCTGGCCAAATGTCCATCACGACGTCCGAAACGCATTGGTGATCGGGTAGCGTCGATCGCGGCCGAAGTTGCGGGGGCCGAGCTTGACCCCTGGCGGCGCCTGGCGGCGCTTGTACTCGGCGACGTACAGCAGGCGCTCGATCCGCACCACAATGTCGCGCTCGATGCCTGCGGCGGCGACCTCGTCGACCGATTTCTCCTCCTCGACCAGGCCGGTCAGGATCGCGTCGAGCACGTCATATTCGGGCAGCGAATCCGAGTCCTTCTGGTCGGGGCGCAGCTCGGCGGTCGGCGGCTTGGTGATGACATTCTCCGGCATTACCGGCCCGGCCGGCCCGAGGCCGAGGCTGGGCCGGTGGGCATTGCGCCAGCGCGAAAGCGCGAACACGGTGGTCTTGTAGGCGTCCTTGAGCACCGAGTAGCCGCCCGCCATGTCGCCGTAGATCGTCGCGTAGCCGACCGACATCTCGCTCTTGTTGCCGGTGGTCAGCAGCATGTGGCCAAACTTGTTGGACAGGGCCATCAGCGCCACGCCGCGAATGCGCGCCTGGATATTCTCCTCGGTGATATCGGGCGCGCGGCCGGCGAAGATGGAGGCGAGCATGGCCTCGAACGCGGCGACCGCGGGGGCGATCGCGACCGTATCGAGCTTGACGCCGAGCAGCCGCGCGCATTCCGCCGCGTCGTTCAGGCTTTCGTCGCCGGTGAAGCGCGACGGCAGCATCACGCACCACACGCGCTCAGGCCCGAGCGCGTCGACCGCGACCGCGGCGGACAAGGCGCTGTCGATCCCGCCCGAAAGGCCGAGCACGACGCCGGGGAAGCGGTTGCGGTTGACGTAATCGCGCAGCGCCACGACCATCGCATGATAGATGTCGGCCGGATATGGGTCGAGCGCATGGCGCGGGCCGTCGTGACAGCGCCAGCCTCCCGGCCCGCGCTCCCACACGGTCGGGACGATCGCCTCGTCCCAGTCGGGCAGCTGCGCCGCGAGCGATCCGTCGGCGTTGAGGACGAACGACGATCCGTCGAACGCCAGTTCATCCTGGCCGCCGACGCGGTTGAGATAGGCGAGCGGCAAGCCGGTCTCGCGCACGCGGTCCTGCGCCAGCGCGAGGCGGATATCGTCCTTGTCGATCTCATAGGGGCTGCCGTTGGGCGAAATCAGCAGCTCGGCGCCGCGCGCCTTGAGGCGCTCGCAAACCGCCGGGAACCAGATGTCCTCGCAGA
Source organism: uncultured Sphingomonadaceae bacterium (assembly GCA_964245585.1). Classification (GTDB taxonomy): domain Bacteria; phylum Pseudomonadota; class Alphaproteobacteria; order Sphingomonadales; family Sphingomonadaceae; genus Solisphingomonas. Next base: position 32,813 of record CAXTMX010000002.1, read on the forward strand.
TCGGCACGCCGATCCGGACGCCGCGGAAGGCGATCGGCTCGGGCAGCGGCCCGGCGGCGAACACGCGCTTCTCGTCGAACGTGCCGTAATTGGGCAGCTCGTGCTTGTAGCGCACCGCCGCGATCGCGCCGCCGTCGAGCAGGGCGAACGCATTGAACAGCAGGCCCTGTTCGGCGATCACCGTGCCGACGAGCATCGCCGGGCCGCCGTCCGCCGTCGCCTTCGCCAGTTCGTCGAGCGCCCCCGCGGCGCGCGCGGCAAGCGCCGGCTTGAGCACGAGATCCTCGATCGGATAGCCGACCAGCTGGAGCTCGGGGAAGACGATGAGGTCGACCGCGCCGCAGTCGGCGACCGCGTCGGCGCGCGTCGCGAGCATCGCCGCCGCGTTGCCGGCGATGTCGCCGACGACCTGGTTGAGCTGGGCGAGGATGATATGGAGCCGGTCGGTCATGGGCCTGCCTGGAATATCGATCAAGCCGTTCGCACTGAGCCTGTCGAAGTGCCTCTTCTACTTCGCGGAACAAGAAGGAAAGGCCTTCGACGGGCTCAGGGCGAACGGAATGGGGGATTACTTCCCCTTTCCCCCTGCGCCAGCCTCGACTAGAGCGGCGGCGCAGCAGCGGGGGTTGCCAGGCACATGAAACTACTCACCGGCAATTCGAACCTTCCGCTGGCCAATGCGATCGCTTCGTACCTCGAGCTGCCGCTGACCCAGGCGTCGGTGCGCCGCTTCGCGGACGAGGAGGTGTTCGTCGAAATCCACGAGAATGTCCGCGGTGAGGACATGTTCGTGCTCCAGTCGACCGCCTTCCCTGCCAACGACAATCTGATGGAGCTCTTGATCTGCATCGATGCGCTCAAACGCTCGTCGGCCAAGCGGATCACCGCGGTGCTGCCCTATTTCGGATATGCCCGGCAGGATCGCAAGCCCGGCCCGCGCACGCCGATCTCGGCCAAGCTCGTCGCCAATCTGATCACCGCGGCGGGGGCGGACCGGGTGCTGTCGATGGATCTTCACGCCGGGCAGATCCAGGGCTTCTTCGATATCCCGACCGACAATCTCTATGCCGCGCCGGTGATCTCGGCCGACATCCAGGCGCGCTTCGCCGGGCGCAATCTGATGGTCGTCTCGCCCGACGTCGGCGGCGTGGTGCGCGCGCGCGCTCTCGCCAAGCGGCTGCAGAACGCGCCGCTGGCGATCGTCGACAAGCGCCGCGAGCGCGCCGGCGAATCGGAGGTGATGAACATCATCGGCGAGGTCGCCGGGCGCTTCTGCGTACTGGTCGACGATATCGTCGATTCGGCGGGCACGCTGTGCAACGCGTCGGCGGCGCTGCTCGAGGCGGGGGCGGAGGAGGTCGTCGCTTATGTCAGCCACGGCGTGCTGTCGGGCGGCGCGGTCGCGCGGGTCGAGGGCTCGACGCTGACCGAGCTGGTCGTGACCGACTCGATCGGCTCGCCCCCCGCGGTGGCCGAGGCGCAGAAGATCCGCGTGCTGACGATCGCGCCGCTGCTCGCCGAGGCGATCAAGCGCATCGCCGACGAGACCTCGGTGTCGAGCCTGTTCGATTAGGGTCGGTTCATTACGCCGTCATTCCCGCCCAGGCGGGAATCCATAACCTCCGAACCGCCAAATTTGATCGCTTCAGAGCATATGGATCCCCGCCTGCGCGGGGATGACGAGCTGCATCATTTCTTCAGCGACAGCCGCCAAGCGACCGAAACGCGCCAGTCGTCGTCATAGCCCGGATAGGGCCGGTCGATCGAGCGCGCGCCCTCGACCTCGAGCGACGCGCGCTCGCGATAAGCCAGGCGCACCCCCGCGCCGGCCGAGGCGAGATCGTAGCTCGCTCCGGGAACGGGCCCGCGCCGGACGAAATGGACCTTGGCGCCGTCGACGAACGAATAGAGCTCGCTCGCTGCCAGCGCTTTCGACACGTTCGGGCGCCAGGCAAGCTCGCCCGATCCCGCGACGCCGCGGTCGGCACTGAGCACCGCAGCGTCGAACGCGCGGCCGAATTCCGCACCGCCGACCGCGAAGCGCTCGACGGCGGGCAGGCGGTCGCTGGTCGCCTGACCGCTTGCGCGCAGCCGCGCGACGATCGCCTTGGACAGCGTCCGATCGTAGCTTGCGCGTACGTTGAGCTTGCGGAAGCCGGTTTCGGCGAACGGCTGGACCACGCGCGCGTCGATGATGTCGAGGCCCTGGCTCAGCGTAGCTGCCGCTCCGATCACGCGGTTCGTGCCCACGTCCGAGAAGGCCGCGGCGACGCGGGCCGCGCGCGTATGTTCCTGCGCGATCAGCGATCCGAACGCGGCATTGTCGCTGTCGACGCCGTCGAGCGAGGCGCTCAGCGTGAGGTTGCGCTTGTACGAACGGATCAGCGGCGCGCTGAGCGTCAGCGAGGCGAGCTTGGCTTCGCCGCGCAGCGGACTGTTGTTCGGCCGCGTCGCGAGATAGCCGAACGTTGCCCCGAGCCGCGCGCCGTTCGCGCCGAGCGGAGACGAGTGGGCCAGCGAGGCATAGCGGTAGCGGCGCAGGTCGGTCGAGGAGGCGGTGACGAAATCGGTCTCGTCGCCTTCGCGCAGCGTGCCGTAGAATTTCAAGGTCGCCTGGCCTTGCGCATCGCCAAGCGACTGGGTCGTGCGATTGTCCACGCCGAAGGTGAATTCGTGGCCGCGCTGCTTCAGCCCAAGCACGAGCTTGACCCCGCCCGGAGTGATGCCGCGCAGCAGCTGCGCGTCGAGCGTCAGGCCGGGCAGGTCACGGATCAGCGAAAGATAGCGCTCGAGCGCAGTGCGCGTCAGCGGCTTCTCGCGTGACAAGCGGTCCGCATAGGCCTTGATCAGGGTGAGCTTGCGTCCGTCGACGTCACCGGTGATCGCGACGCCCTCGATATAACCTTCGGACACGCCGATGCGGACGATGCCGCCGGCGAAATCCTGCTGAGGCACGCGCACCGTATACAGCGCGACGTCGGCGGTCGTGTAGGCATCGGACATCGCCTTGGCGAGCGCCGCGAGCGTCGCGCGGCGCGCGGGCTGCCCGACGAAGCGTTCGGCCGCCCGCGCGACGGCCAGCGGCACCTTCGTGCCTTCGAAGCGAATGCCGCGGATCGAGACGGCCGCGGCATCGTCGGCGACGTCGATCTGGGGAGCGATCCGCGTCTCGACGCGCGGGCGGGCCGGCGGTGCAGCCGGCTGGATCCGGTCGACGCGATTCTGGTCGAGGATCAGCGGGGTGGGAAGCTGGGCGTGCGCCGGGGCGGCGCACAGGCCGAGGCTGATCAGCGGGGGAATAGGGCGCATGGCAGGTCCGTTCGTAGTGATGGAGGGCGCCCGAGCGCGAGCGCCCTCCATGCGATTTACCTGCCGAGGGTCAGCGGCCCGACGTTGGCCGCGCCATTGCCGGTAGCGCCGGCGGAGCCCGTGACGCCGGTCGAGCCGGTGATGCCGCCGACGGAGTTGGTGATGCCGCCGACGGCGCCGGTGCCGCCGAGCAGGCCGCCGCCGGTCGCCGGCGATGCGACGCTGGTGCCGTTGAGCGTCACCGCCTGGCCGCCGGAGCCAACGCCCGCGGTCAGCACCGAGCCGGTCGCCTGGGTCGGCGAAAGCACGCTCGCACCAACCGTCGCGGGCGCGCCACCGAGGAGCTGAGAGCCGCCTGCGGTGGCATTGACCAGGCCGCCGGTGGCGTCGGCCACCGCGCCTGGCGTACCGGCCAGAGCGCCGGTGCTCGGGACCGTCGCGCCCAGCAGGTTTCCGCCCGTCGCGGCATTGAGCGTCGCGGCGGTGCCGCTGGTCTGGCCCGGCGTGAGGACGTTAACCCCAATCAGCGGATTGCTGCCGGGGCCGCCGACGAGCGTGGCCTGACCCGCACCGATGGTGACAGCCGATCCGGCTGCGGCGCGCAGGCCGTCGACCAGGTAAGACGAGCCATCGCCGCTGCGCACCAGCGCCTGACCGGTCGACGCGAGCACTTGCGTGACGGTGCCGGTGATCGGCGCGCTGTTGGGTACATTTCCGCTCAGCGGACCGCGCACGGCGTCGGCGCGATCGGCGACGTCCAGCACCGCATTGCCAGCGGTGACGAGAATTGCCGATCGATCGAGCGGCAGGCCGGAGGATCCGAGGATCCCGCGCCCTGAAGCCGAGTTCGTGGCGGTGCGGATGCGCGGCTGGCCGGTACCCGCGCTGGTATCGGAGCCGTCGGCATCCGTCCCGGCGGTGCTGGATCCATCGGCATTCATGCTGGCGGTGCCGCTGCCGGTGCCGCCCGATCCGCCGGCATCGGTGCTCGCGGTGCTGCTGCTTCCGCCATCCTCCGACGCCGCAACCGCCTCGCCGGAAGCAGACCCCACTCCCCCCGTGCGCACTCCGCCGCTGCTTTCGCAGGCAGCCAAGGCCAAGGCGAGGGAGGAGCCGACAAGTAGTTTGAGGAAATTGGTGGCAATAACCGAGGTATTGGACATCTCACATCTCCATCTAATCCTTGGAGATGGATATCGGAGGCGCCCTAAAGGATGCTCGATGCGACAGTGATCTTTTCTACGTAAATTACGTCATGAAAATATGGATCAGGATAGCGCCGTCTCGACGCGTCATATTTCGTGACTAAGAAAGTCTGAATCCGGTTGGGCCGCCATCCATGCGTTTTCAACACCGACGCTGAGATCGAACGCCGTCGCGCGACGCCTCGGGCCGGTTGCCGGCGTGGCCGATCCGCCGCGATCGGCAGCACTTGCGGAGCTCAAGCGGCGAGCTTCCTCAGCACATATTGGAGGATGCCGCCGTTGAGGAAATATTCGAGCTCGTTGACCGTATCGATCCGGCAGCGCGCCTCGACCGTCTCGCTCGATCCGTCGGCGCGGGTGATCGTGACGGGCACCATCTGGCGCGGCCGCAACTGCGCGACGCCGTCGATGCTGAAGCGCTCGGTGCCGTCGAGCTTGAGCGACTTGCGGTCAGTCCCTTCCTGGAACTGGAGCGGCAGCACGCCCATGCCGACCAGGTTCGAGCGGTGGATGCGCTCGAAGCTCTCGGCGATCACCGCGCGCACGCCGAGCAGGTTGGTGCCCTTGGCCGCCCAGTCGCGCGACGAGCCGGTGCCATATTCCTTGCCCGCGACGACGACGAGCGGCGTGCCGTCCGCCTTGTACTTCATCGCCGCGTCGTAGATCGCCAGCGTCTCGCCCGAGGGGATATATCTGGTCATCCCTCCTTCGACGCCGGGGATCATCTCGTTCTTGATGCGGATGTTGGCGAAGGTGCCGCGCATCATCACGTCATGGTTGCCGCGGCGCGCGCCATAGCTGTTGAAGTCGGCGCGGCTGACCTGATGCTCCTGGAGGAACAAGCCCGCGGGCGAATCGGCCTTGATCGATCCGGCCGGCGAGATGTGATCGGTCGTGATCGAATCGCCGAAGATCGCCAGCGGACGCGCATCGACGATGTCCTCGACCGGCGCCGGCGTCATGCTCATGCCCTCGAAATAGGGCGGGTTGGCGACATAGGTGCTGCTCGGGTTCCAGCGATAGGTGTCGCCGCCCTCGATCGTGATCCCGCGCCACTTGCGGTCGCCCTCGAACACGTTGGCGTAGCGCGTCGAATACATCTCGCGGTCGATGAACGAGGTGATGACGTCGCTGACCTCGGTGTTGGTCGGCCACAGATCCTTGAGGAACACCGACTTGCCCTCCGCGCTCTCGCCGATCGGGGTGGTGGTGATATCGTCGCGCACCGTGCCCTTGAGCGCATAGGCGACGACCAGCGGCGGGCTCGCGAGGAAATTGGCACGCACGTCGGGCGACACGCGGCCCTCGAAATTGCGGTTGCCCGACAGCACCGACGCGGCGACGAGGTCGTTCTCGTTGATCGCCTTCGAGATCGGCGCGCGCAGCGGCCCCGAGTTGCCGATGCAGGTGGTGCAGCCATAGCCGACGAGGTTGAACCCCATCGCGTCGAGATCGTCCTGGAGCTTCGACTTGGTGAGGTAATCGGTGACGACCTGGCTGCCCGGCGCCAGGCTGGTCTTGACCCATGGCTTGGGAGTGAGCCCGAACGCGCGCGCCTTGCGCGCGACCAGCCCGGCGGCGACGAGCACCGAGGGGTTCGAGGTGTTGGTGCAGCTGGTGATCGCGGCGATGACGACGTCGCCATGGCCGATCTGATAGTCGCTGCCCTCGACGTCGACGCGCTGGTCGCTGTCGCCCGATTTCTTGTAGCCGGTGGCGAGCTCGGTGTTGAAATTGTCGTCGACGTTGGTCAGCAGCACGCGGTCCTGCGGGCGCTTGGGGCCGGCGAGGCTTGGTTGGACGCTGTCCATGTCGAGCGCGAGCGTGTCGGTGAACAGGGGATCGGGGGCGGACGCGTCGCGCCACATGCCCTGCGCCTTGGCATAGGCCTCGACCAGCTCGATCTGCCATTCCTCGCGGCCGGTCAGCCGCAGATAGTTGAGCGTCGCGGTGTCTACGGGGAAGAATCCGCAGGTCGCGCCATATTCGGGCGCCATGTTGGCGATCGTCGCGCGATCGGCGAGGCTCAGCGCGTCGAGCCCGGGGCCGTAGAATTCGACGAACCGGCCGACCACGCCCTTGGCGCGCAGCATCTGCGTCACGGTCAGCACGAGATCGGTCGCGGTGATGCCCTCGCCGAGCGTGCCGGTGAGCTTGAAGCCGACGACCTCGGGAATCAGCATGCTCACCGGCTGACCGAGCATCGCCGCCTCGGCCTCGATCCCGCCGACGCCCCAGCCGAGCACGCCGAGGCCGTTGACCATCGTCGTGTGGCTGTCGGTGCCGACGAGCGTGTCGGGATAGGCGACGATCTCGCCCGACGGATCCTTGCTGGTCCACACCGTCTGCGCGAGATTCTCGAGGTTGACCTGGTGGCAGATGCCGGTGCCGGGCGGCACCACCTTGAAATTGTCGAGCGCCTTCGAACCCCATTTGAGGAACTCGTAGCGCTCCATGTTGCGCGCATATTCGAGGTCGACATTGTCCTGGAACGCCTGCGGCGTGCCGAACTCGTCGACCATCACCGAATGATCGATCACGAGATGGACGGGGACGAGCGGATTGATCTTCTGCGCGTCGCCGCCGAGCGCGTTCATCGCGTCGCGCATCGCGGCGAGATCGACCACGCACGGCACGCCGGTGAAATCCTGCATCAGCACGCGCGCCGGGCGATACTGGATCTCGCGATCGGAACGGCGCTCGGCGAGCCATTCGACCATCGCGGTCAGATCGTCGCGCGTGACCGTGGCGCCATCCTCGAAGCGCAGCAGGTTCTCGAGCAGCACCTTCATCGAGAAGGGCAGGCGCGAGATGTCGCCGAGCGTCTCGGCTGCCTTGGCGAGCGAATAATAAGCGACGGAGCGGCCATCGACTTCGAGCGTCGAGCGGGTGTTGAGCGTATCCTGTCCGACGGCGGTCATGGCGTGCGGCCCCCTTTGCTGCATTGCGAGACTCGCGGCCGATAGCAGGGGGATGTGGATGGGGGAAGGGCGCCCGCCGCATGGGCTTGCGCTCTGCATCGCCCGCGTCGATGACGCACTCATGGAGACGCGCGCGATCGACGAGGAACTGTCAGCGACGGCGGATCGATCGCGGCCGGGCGCCAGCATCGTCTGGAACAGCGCGCTGTTCGAGATCGGCGACGGCGATCCGTTCGACATCGCCGGCGCCCGGCGCATCGCGCTGTTCAGCAGCCTCAGGCTGCGCCTGCGCCAACGCGGGATCCACACCCAGGCCGATCCGTTCCTGTTCGTCCAGGACGACAAGCTTTACCTGTTCATGGAGGTGCAGGCGTTCGGCGAACCCGGGCATATCGAGGCGTATCGCACGATCGACTTGCGCACCTTCGAGCCGCTCGGCGTCATATTGTCGCGCGATCACCACTTGTCCTATCCGCTGGTGTTCGCGGACCGGTCGGCGGTCCACCTGCTGCCCGAGAGCAGCGCCGCGGGCGAGGTCGTGCTCTACGGGTTCGATGCATTCCCGTTCGGCGTTCGGCCGCTGCGCACCCTGCTGCGTGGGGCCTACCGGGATCCGACGATCGTCCACCACGACGGCTATTGGTGGCTGTTCGCGACCTCGGACGACGGGCTCGAGCTGTTCTATGCAAGCACCTTGGAAGACCGGTTCGTGCGGCATCCGGCCAGTCCGATCTCGGGCGATCCGGCTTTCTACCGCTGCGGCGGCGCGATCGTCCCGCATGGCGGCCGCCTGTATCGGCCGGCGCAGGACGGCGCCGCCGAATATGGCCGCAACCTCCATCTGATGCGAATCGAAACGCTGTCGTGCGATGCGTATGAAGAGGTGCTCGAGCGCCGAAATATGTTCGATTGCCGTCAGTCATGGAATGCGCGCGGCGGCCACCATATCAGCATCGCGCGCTTTGCCGGAAAATGGATCGTCGCGGTGGACGGCAAGCAGCGCGACTATCGGTTCGATCGGTTGCTGCCGCTGCTTTCCCGGTTGATCGCGCCGCGCCGTGGCGCGATGGGGCTCGCATGACGCCGACCCTCAATGACGATATCGCGCTGGCCGGCGTGCTGGCCGATGCGGCGGGCGCGGCGATCCGGCCGTTCTTCCGCGCGGCCGTCCCGGTCGAAAGCAAGGCGGACGCGTCGCCGGTGACCCAGGCCGATCGCGCCGCGGAGGCGGCGATGCGCACGCTGATCGAGGCGCACCGGCCGCACGACGGGATCATCGGCGAGGAATATGGCGCGGTGCGCGAGGGCGCCGAGCGCGTGTGGGTGCTCGATCCGATCGACGGCACGCGCAGCTTCATCGCCGGGCGGCCGATCTTCGGCACGCTGGTGGCGCTGCTCCACGCGGGACGGCCGACGATCGGAGTGATCGACCAGCCGATCGCGCGCGAGCGGTGGATCGGTGCCGACGGGCAGGGAACGACGCTCAACGATTTCCCGGTGAAAGCGCGGCGCTGCGGCGAGCTGGCGCAGGCGCATCTCGCGACGACCGGGCCGGCCTATTTCAGGGAAAGCGAATATGCGTCGTTCGCCCGGGTGGCGGCGGCGGCGCGCGACACTTTGTGGGGCGGCGATTGCTACAATTATGCGCTGCTTGCGGCGGGACATCTTGATCTGGTGGTCGAGGCAGGGCTCAGGCTTTACGATTTCGCTGCCCTGGTGCCCGTGATCGAAGGCGCCGGAGGCGCGATCACCGACTGGGCCGGCCGGCCGCTCGATGCAGGCAGCGACGGGCGGGTCATCGCGGCGAGCGACGCGCGGCTGATCGAGGCCGTGTCAAACCTGCTTGATGAACCAAGCCAATCGCCCTGATCCCGTCGAAGGGCTCCCTGCTTCAATTCTTGGGCTTGGGCCCGCCCTTGCCGACATCCTCGCGCGGCTTGCCCTTGGTCGTACGCTGCGCCGACGCGCGCGCGCCCGACAGAACCGGGCCGCACGCCGCGCCCTTCGCGTCGCCGATGTCGACGAACGCAAGCACCGCCGCAAGCGGAGTGCCGACCACCGCCAGCGCCGCGCCTGCGCCCGCCCGGCTCAGCAGCTGCGACGAGATCAGCTTGATACCGGGGGCGGCAAAGTGGCCGTTCACGCCGATCGGCGATTGCGCCGAGAACAGGCTGAAGGTCTTTCCGTCGGCGCGCACCGCCATATCGAGCGATTCGTCCTTGAAGCTGAAATTGCCGGTGCCGAGGATGACGTTCTTGTCGGTGTCGATCAGGATCGGATCGGCCGAGGCGATGCCGTCGCGCACGGTGAAGGCGATCAGCCCGCAATTGACCTCGACCGGCTTCTTCAACTTGTTGTTGAGCAGCTTGGTCACATAGGTGCCGACGTCGAGCTCGGCGAGCTGGACGTTGCGCGTCCAGAACGTGCCCGCCGGCAGGATGACCGCCACCCGCCCGTTCGAGCTGGCGAGCGATTCGCGCACCGAATCGCCGGTGCCCTTGAGCTGGATCCGCGCCTTGAGCTTGCCGTTGACGCCGGCCTCGGCGAGACCGAAGCCCTTGAACAGCGTGCCGAGCGGGGTCGGCGACAGGCGGATGTCGTAATCGGTCAGCACGCGCGGATTGCGCGCGTCTATCGTGATGTCGGAAGCGACATGGCCGCCCGACATGTCGAACGTCAGCGGCGACAGCACCAATTTTTTGTGGTCGAGATCGAGCGTCAGCGCGATGTTCGACACCGGCACGTGCGGCGCGCGGATCGTGCGGACCTTATAGTCGACGCGCGCGTCGAACAGGCTGATCGCGTCTGCGCGCAGCGGCGCGTCGGGCAGCAGCCGCGGCACCCCGCCGGTCTGCGACACCGCGGCCTGGACACCGGTGGTCGCGAGCGCGGTCGGGTTGTAGCCCATGAACGGGCCGATATCGATGATGTCGACCTTGTTCGACGACAGCGTCGCGACCAGCAACAGCCGGTCGTTGGGCATCGAGATGGTCATCCGCCCGGCGAGGTCGCTGTCGCCGAAACCGCCTTTCATGCGGGTGAAGCGCCACTCGCCGCCGGCCTTGGTCAGATGCGAGGTCAGCCGATAGGCGCGCGTGTCGGGTACGGCGATGCCGATATAGTCGAACAGGTTGCGCAGGTTGCGACCGCGCACCGCGACGGAAAGGTCGGCGCCCTCGATCACGGTCGCGCCCGGCAACGTACCGGAGACGTCGAGGCGGTCGCTTGCGGCGTTGGCATGCAGCTCGAACCGGTTCTTGCCGCCGGCGAGCGCATCGTTGGCGGAATGGAGCGCGCCGGTCATCGTGAACTTCTGTTGGCCCAGCGCGCCGTCACCCGAGAAGCGGATCGAATCGCCGAACCGCGAATCGGTCGCCTTGATCGTCTGGAACGCGATGTCGGCAAGGAATTGCAGCTTGGGATCGCGATAGCGCACCTCGGTGCCGCTGACCGTCGCGAGGCGGATCAGCGGCAGCTCGAACGGCTTGCCCTTGGCGTTGGGGTCGCCGAACGTCCAGGTGTTGCGCTTGCCGTCCTTATCCCATTCGGCGTCGATCTTGCCGTCGGCGAGCTCGAGCCAGTTGATCCGGCGATCGCCGAACAGCAATGGGATGGTGGCGATGCGCGTGTCGATCAGCCTCGAGGCGAAGAAGTTCGGCCGCGTCGCCCATGCCGGGTTCGACACGGTCAGCCCCTCGGCGCGGAAATGGATATTGATCGGCGCGAAATAGAATTGGAAATCGCCGGCGACGCGGATCGTGCGTTCGGAAAAGCGGCTGGCATATTTCTCGAACGTGGGTTTGAGGAAACGGCCCTTGGTGATGAACAGCACTGCCCAGATCAGCGCGATCACCCCGAGGATGGCGACCACGAGGGACAGGCCGATGCCGAGCCACGGGTTGTGGCCGCGCTGGCGCCTGGCCGGAACGGGGTCCGCGGCCGCCGTTTGAGTCTGTTGCTGCATCGTCACGAGTCGTTCCAACGGCGCTCGGCGCGGCAGGTTCCGCTGGTTGCGTTTGCGGGCGCTTCCGGCTACAGGCCCGCGCTCGATAGAGAGATCGCCCGGCCAGTGTGGGCTGCCGCGGCGATCTGCAATCGTCCTTCAGGAGACCAAAATGCCCAAGCTCAAGACCAAGAGCGGCGTCAAGAAACGCTTCAAGCTCACCGCCACCGGTAAGCTCAAGCATGGCGTTGCCGGCAAGCGCCACCGGCTGATCAGCCATAACGCCAAATATATCCGCCAGAACCGCAGGACCGACGTGCTCGCCGACGCCGATACGGCGCGGGTGAAGCTGTGGGCACCCTACGGTCTCAGATAAGGAGGATAGGATATGGCTCGCGTGAAGCGCGGCGTGACCACCAAGGCGCGCCACAAGAGAGTATTGGAACAGGCGAAGGGCTATTACGGCCGTCGCAAGAACACGATCCGTATCGCCAAGCAGGCGGTCGAGAAAGCCGGGCAATACGCCTATCGCGACCGCAAGGTGAAGAAGCGGTCGTTCCGCGGCCTGTGGATCCAGCGCATCAACGCCGCGGTCCGCGCCGAGGGGATGACCTACGGCGTGTTTATGCACGGGCTCAAGCTCGCCGGCGTCGAGCTCGACCGCAAGGTGCTGGCCGATCTGGCGATGCACGAGGGCGAGGCCTTCTCGGCGATCATCGCGCAGGCCAAGGCGGCGCTGCCCGAGGACGCGCGGGTGGCGGCTTAAATCTCTTTTTGTCATTCCCGCGCAGGCGGGAATCCATAACCTCGGAACGATAGTTGGTAGGACGGACGTCTTCCATCTAGCGGTTCAGAGGTTATGGCTCCCCGCCTGCGCGGGGATGGCGGCAGATGGCAGATGGGCAAGACCGGCTACGTCTATATTCTTGCCAGCGGCAAACATGGCACGTTCTACATCGGCGTGACGTCCGATCTCGTCGGCCGCTTGTACCAGCATCGTGAAGGGTTGATCAAAGGCTTCACCAGCCGCTACGGCATCACCCGCCTCGTCCATTTCGAGCAGGTCGATGACATTCGGTCGGCGATCGCGCGGGAGAAGCAGCTCAAGAAATGGCGGCGGGACTGGAAGCTCAACCTGATCGAGGCATCCAATCCTGGCTGGGTTGATCTGGCGGAGGGGCTGGGCTTGGGCTCGCAGCGCTAGAGGTTATGGATTCCCGCCTGCGCGGGAATGACGGAGTGGAATGAGCGACGTCACGGCCCTCAAATCCGACCTTCTCGCCGCTGTCGCCGCCGCAGAGAGCCTCGACGTGCTCGAGGCGGTGCGGGTGCGGGCGCTCGGCAAGACCAGCGATATCGCCGCGTTGATGAAGACGCTCGGCGCGATGACGCCCGAGCAGCGGCAAAGCGAGGCGCCCGTGATCCAGGGGCTGCGCAGCGCGGTCTCGGATGCGATCGCCGCGCGCAAGGCGCTGCTCGAGCGGGCGGCGCTCGACGCGAAGCTCGCGGCGGAAACGCTCGACATGTCGCTGCCGGTACGCGCCGCGCCGGCGGGGTCGGTCCACCCGGTCAGCCAGGTGATGGACGAGCTCGCCGAGATCTTCGCCGATCTCGGCTTCGCCGTCGCGACCGGGCCCGAGATCGAGGACGACTGGCACAATTTCACTGCGCTCAACATCCCCGAGAGCCACCCGGCGCGGGCGATGCACGACACCTTTTATTTCCCCGACCGCGACGGGCAGCGCATGCTGCTGCGCACACACACCTCGCCGGTGCAGATCCGCACGATGGCGACGCAGCCGCCGCCGATCCGGATCATCGCGCCGGGCCGCGTCTACCGTTCGGATTCGGACGCGACCCACACGCCGATGTTCCACCAGGTCGAAGGGCTGGCGATCGATCGCGGAATCCATCTCGGCCATCTCAAATGGACGCTCGAGACCTTCGTCAAGGCGTTCTTCGAGCGCGACGACATCGTGCTGCGCTTCCGCCCGTCCTATTTCCCGTTCACCGAGCCGTCGGTCGAGGTCGACGTCGGCTACACGCTCGTGCACGGCAAGCGCGTGATCGGCGGCGCGACGCCCGACGGCTGGATGGAGGTGCTCGGATCGGGCATGGTCCACCGTCGCGTGATCGAAGCGTGCGGGCTCGACGCCGACGAATGGCAGGGCTTCGCGTTCGGCTGCGGCATCGACCGGCTGGCGATGCTCAAATATGGCATGGACGATCTGCGCGCCTTCTTCGACGGCGACCTGCGCTGGCTGCGCCACTACGGCTTCGGCGCGCTCGACGTGCCGACGCTGAGCGGCGGGATCGGCGCATGAAGTTCACTCTGTCCTGGCTCAAGGAGCATCTCGCGACCGATGCCGACGCGGCGACGGTGGCCGAGAAGCTGACCGCGCTCGGGCTCGAGGTCGAGAGCGTGTCGAATCCGGCCGAGGCCCTCGCGCCGTTCCGCATCGCCAAGGTGCTGAGCGCGGCGCCGCATCCGCAGGCGGACAAATTGCAATTGCTGTCGGTCGACGCCGGCGACGGCCCGACGCAGGTCGTGTGCGGCGCGCCCAATGCGCGCGCGGGGCTGGTCGGCGTGTTCGGCGCGCCCGGGGCCCATGTCCCGGGCAGCGGGATCACGCTCAAGGTCGCCGCGATCCGCGGCGTCGAATCGCGCGGGATGATGTGCTCGGCGCGCGAGCTCGAGCTCGGCGATGCGCACGATGGAATCATCGAGCTCCCCGCCGACGCCCCGGTCGGCCAAAGCTATGCGGCGTGGGCCGGGCTCGACGATCCGCTGTTCGATGTCGCGATCACCCCCAACCGGCAGGATTGCATGGGCGTGCGCGGGATCGCGCGCGATCTCGCCGCGGCGGGCCTCGGCACGCTCAAGCCGCTCGACTCGGCCTATCGCATCGCGCTGGCGCCGATCGCCGGCGACGATCCCGCGCCGGAGGTGCGCATCGACGATCCCGAGGGCTGCCCCGCCCTCTTCGCGCAAGCGGTGTCGGGCGTCGTCAATCGCGCCTCGCCCGAATGGATGCGCCGCAAGCTGACCGCGATCGGCCAGAAGCCGATTTCGGTGCTGGTCGACATCACCAATTTCGTCTCGATCGATCTGGGCCGGCCGCTCCATGTCTATGATCGCGCTAAGCTCTCGGGCCCGCTCGTCGCGCGCCGCGCGGCGAACGGCGAACAGATGCTCGCGCTCAACGGCAAGAGCTACACGCTCGACGACAGCATGACCGTCATCGCCGACGACGTCGCAGCGCACGACATCGGCGGCATCATGGGCGGTGCGCATTCGGCCGTATCGGACGAGACGACCGACGTGCTGATCGAATGCGCCTTCTTCGACCCCGAGCGGATCGCGCGCACCGGCCAGAAGCTCGCGCTCGCCAGCGACGCGCGCAGCCGGTTCGAGCGCGGCGTCGATCCGGCCTTCCTCGACGATGGATTGGCGATCGCGACCAGGCTGGTGCTCGATCACTGCGGCGGGCGGCCCAGCGCCGTCACCCGCGCCGGCGCACCCCCGCTCGCCCGGCGGACCGTGGCATTCGATCCGGCGCTGTGCGCGCGGCTCGGCGGGCTCGACGTGCCGGCCGAGCGCCAGCGCGATATCCTCGCGCGGCTCGGCTTCGCCGTGGCGGCGGGCCAAGCGACGGTGCCGAGCTGGCGGCGCGATATCGACGGCCCGGCCGATCTGGTCGAGGAGGTGGTGCGGATCGAGGGGCTCGATCGGGTCGCGTCGATGCCGCTGCCGCGCGCCGAGGGTGTCGCGCGGCCGACGGCGACGCCCGAGCAACTGCTCGAGCGACGCGTGCGGCGCGCGGCGGCTGCGCGCGGTCTCGACGAGGCGGTGACGTGGAGCTTCGTCGCCGAGCGCGAGGCCGAGCCGTTCGGCGGCGCGGCGTGGACCTTGGCCAATCCGATCAGCGAGGAGCTCAAGGCGATGCGGCCGTCGCTGCTGCCCGGGCTGATCATGGCCGCCAAGCGCAACCGCGATCGCGGTGCGGCGGCGGTGCGGTTGTTCGAGATCGGGCGACGCTATCTGGCCTACGGCGAGCGGCCGACCTTGGGGCTGCTGCTCGCGGGCGACGCGACATCGCGCGATTGGCGCAGCGGCAGGGCGCGCGGCGTGGACGCCTTCGACGCCAAGGCCGAGGTGGCGACTATCCTCGCGGCCGCGGGCGCGCCGGTCGAGCGGCTCCAGCTCGCTGGGACCGGCGGCGAGGCCTACCATCCCGGCCGCTCGGGGCGGCTCGGGCTTGGGCCGAAGACGATCCTGGCCGAGTTCGGTGAGCTCCATCCGGAGTTGCTCGCACGATTCGATCTCGACGGCCCGGCGGTCGCCGCCGAGCTGTTCCTCGACGCGATCCCGCCGAAGCGTGGCGGCCGTGCGCGCGCCGCCTTCGCGCCGCCATCGCTCCAGGCGGTGACGCGCGACTTCGCTTTCCTCGTGCCGACCGATCTCACCGCCGACGCGCTGCTGCGCGCGGTGCGCGGCAGCGACAAAGCGGCGATCGTCGAGGTCGCGCTGTTCGACGTGTTCACCGGCGCGGGCGTCGCCGAGGGCGAGAAATCGCTGGCGCTCGAGGTGACGCTGCAACCGGGCGACAAGAGCTTCACCGACGAGGATTTGAGCGCGATCTCAGCACGGATCGTGGCGGCGGCGGCGAAGGTGGGGGCGCGGCTGCGCGGCTAACCTTCCACCGTTCGGGCTGAGCCTGTCGAAGCCCCTTCCTTCTTGCCCGGCAGAAAAGAAAGGCCCTTCGACAGGCTCAGGGCGAACGGTATTGGCTCGATCACCGGCGGATCAAGAACACCGCATGTTCGGCGCGGAAATTCGCCGCCGCGGCCGTGGTCGGCGTGTCGCCGTTGAGGAACCAGGCGCCCTCGACGACGATTTTGCGCTCGGCCAGGAAGGCGCGAAAATCGTCGATCGTCAGATGGTGGATGTTGGGCGTCGCATACCAGGCCTCGGGCAGGCCCTGCGTCACCGGCATCCGCCCGCCCCACAGAAGCGACAACCGCACGCGCCAATGCGCGAAATTGGGAAAGGAGACGAACGCGCGTCGCCCGATCCGCAGCAGCTCGTCGAGCACGCGATCGGGCGCGCGCGTGGTCTGCAGCGTCTGGCTGAGGATCGCATAGTCGAACGCGTCGGTCGGATAGCCGGCGAGATCGGTATCGGCGTCGCCCTGGACCACCGAGAGTCCGCGCGCCATCGCGGCGGCGACGTTGCCGGCGTCGATTTCGATCCCGCGCGCGTCGATCCGGCGGCGGTCGCGCAACTCGGCCATCAGCTCGCCCTCGCCGCAGCCGACGTCGAGCACGCGGCTGCCCTCGCGGATATTCGCGGCGATGATCGCGAGGTCGCCGCGCAGGCTCATCGCTCGCCCGCGCGCAGGAAGCCGTCGACCGTGCGGCTGAGCTCGGGCACGTCGAGCAGGAACGAATCGTGGCCGTAAGGCGACGGCAGCTCGACGAAGCTCGCCGCCGCGCCGGCGGCGTTGAGCGCATGGACGATCGCACGCGATTCGGCGGTCGGATAGAGCCAGTCGGTGTCGAACGAGATCAGACAGAAGCGCGTCGCCGAGCGCTTGAACGCATCCGCCAGCAAACCGCCATGTTCCTCGGCGAGATCGAAATAATCCATCGCGCGGGTGATGTAGAGGTAGCTGTTCGCGTCGAACCGGTCGACGAAGCTGATCCCCTGGTGGCGCAGATAGCTCTCCACCTGGAAATCGGCGTCGAAGCCGAAGCCTTTGGCGTCACGCGCTTGCAGGCGCCGGCCGAATTTTTCGGTCAGCCCCGCTTCGGACAGATAGGTGATATGCGCCGCCATCCGCGCCACCGACAGCCCCGCCGCGGGAGCCTCGGCGTCGGCGTAA
The DNA here is from genome assembly GCA_964245585.1 of uncultured Sphingomonadaceae bacterium. GTDB lineage: Bacteria > Pseudomonadota > Alphaproteobacteria > Sphingomonadales > Sphingomonadaceae > Solisphingomonas. Next base: position 50,076 of record CAXTMX010000002.1, read on the forward strand.
TAATCGCCGCCGCGCCATTTCGGATCGGCCATGATCGCCTGGCGCCCGACCTCGTGGAATGCGATGTTCTGCGCCGAATGGCGCGCCGCCGCCGCGATCACCACCGCCGCGCGGACGCGTGTCGGATAGGTCGCGGCCCATTCGAGCACCTGCATCCCCCCCATCGACCCGCCGACCGCGGCGGCGAGCATGCCGACGCCCAGATGGTCGAGCAGCATCGCCTGCGCGCGGACCATGTCGCGGATGGTGATCACCGGGAAACGCATGCCATAGGGCATCAGGCAGGAAGGATCGATCGCTGCAGGCCCCGACGAGCCCATGCAGCTGCCGATCACGTTCGAGCAGATGATGAAATGCCGTGCCGGGTCGATCGGCTTGCCGACGCCGACCATGCGGCTCCACCAGCCGGGCTTGCCGGTGCGCGGATGGGCGGAGGCGACGTGATGGTCGCCGGTCAGCGCGTGGCAGACGAGAATCGCGTTGCCGCCGTCGGGCGCGAGCGTGCCATAGGTCTCGTAAGCGATCTCGACCGGAGCGAGCATCGATCCGCCGTCGAGCTTGAGAGGCCCTGGCAAGGAGACGGAGCGGGCAAGGCCGAAGCGCTGGTCGTCGGACATGGCCGGGGGCTAGGGGCGGCGCGCGCGATATGTCAACCTGCGGCGGTGCGGGCCGCGGTGGAGGGCTGATCCCATTCCCGCACCGTTCGCCCTGAGCTTGTCGAAGTGCCTTCTTCCTACTGCCCAAGAAGAAAGGGGCTTCGACAGGCTCAGCCCGAACGGAGGAGGAGTATCAGAAGTCGACCTGGGCCCTGAGAGCGAAGGTATCGACGTCGTAGGTGCGCTCGTTGATCGGCCTGGTCGAGGTCGGGTTGACCGTCGCCGCGCGCGGACCGCCCTCGACATGGGCGCGAGCGTATTGCGCCATGAAGCGGATGTAATCCATCGGGTTCCAGATCACGCTCAGCTGATAGCCGGTCTGCTTGCCGCCGTTGACGAAATTGGGCGCGGCGAGCGTGCCGGACGCGACCCGATCCTCGAGATCGAGATAATCGACGCGGGCGTTGACCTGGATCGCGCCTATGCCGCCCTGGTCGAACGGATGAAGCACTTTGGTGCGGTCCCACTTGCCGCCCTTGTAGCCGCGCGTCTCGCCGGTGATGTAGAAGCCGACTTCGCCATAGGCCGAGAAGAAGCTGGGATCGCCGGCATAGAAAGCCGCGCCGGCGACGCCGTTGTTCTGCCCGAAGGTCGTGCCCGGGCGATAGCCGTCGACCCACACCTTCTGCGCCTCGCCGGCGAAGTGGAACGGCCCGTGGATCGCGCCGAGCTCGACGCCGACGATGTCGTCGCCCTTCGCGGCGATCGCGCCGGTGCTGACAAAGCGCTGGTCGGTGATCTGGGTGAACGGGCGGGACTGATAGTTGAAATTCTGCACGTCTTTCTGATTGACGCGGTGTTGGTAATTCACGCCGAGGTGGAGCCGGGTCGAGCCAAACGTCGGCGAGAACACGCCGCGCACGCTCGCCTGCCAGCCGGTGCGGGTGAAGCTGGTATCGTTGATCGGCTGGTTCCACACGCCCGCGGTGATGCTGTAGCGGTCGGCCGGATCGGCATAGCCGATGGCGATGCCGAGGCGGCGGTTGTAGGCGAACGCGTCGGTGAACGCGGCGCGCTCGAGGAACGATGTCAGCCGCGAGCTGGTCAGCGTCTCGAGGCTCGACAGCGGGTAGAAGTTTCCGATCGTCACCTGCAGCGGGCTGCCGGCCTTTTGATAGGTGATGACGATGTCCTCGTAGCTGACCGTCGCCTGGGCGAGATCGAACTCGACCTTGTAGCCGAAGCCGCCCGGCAGCGAGCCCTCGGCACCGATCACGAGGCGCCGCGCGCGGCCGTTGTAGCCGAGGTTGTTGTAGTTGAGACCGCCTGCGGTGCCCGAAAGCTTCGGCCCCGGCGTGCTGACGTAGCCCGCATCGAACTGGGCGAAGCCCTTCGGCTTGAAGGTGAAGCCGTTGTCGCTCATGAATTGCGGCGCGCCCTTCCAGCCCGGCTGGACGATGCCCATCTGCTTCTTGAGCGCGTCGATCTGGCCCTGCAGCGCGTCGACCTGCGCCTGGAGGAATTCGGCGTTCGAGGCGCTTTCCTCGGGGCTCGGCGGCGGCGGGGTCGGAACGGTCGCATCGGCCTGCGGATCGGCCGCGGCGGGCGTGTCGTTGGTCGTCGCCGCAGTGTCGGGCGTCGTGGGCGCTACGGTCTGCGCCAGCGCCGGCGCCGCGACGAGCGCGCTGGTGCCGAGCAAGGCGAGCATGAACTTCATGGTCATCGAAAATTCCCCCCCGCGGGCTGGTTGCCGTCCCGCGTCGCCACGCGCGCTAGACCGGTGCGGTGATCCTTTGGTGACTCGGCTATTGCAGTTTGGTGACAGCGGCCCGGCCCGAAAAAGAAGCGCCCCCGGGCCGCGGGGCCCGGGGGCGCAGGATGCCCGGAAAGGGGGCCGGGACTATTTCAGCGTGGCGAAATCGAGCGGCGTCATCGTCCGCGCCGCCTGAAGCGACTTGGCGCGAATCGCGTCCGGCGCCGCGATCAGCCCGCGGCGGACGAGATAGCCGCCACGGCCCCAGGTCGTCTCGCGCGTGAATTCGGCGACGAACCCGCGAATCGCGGGGATCGCCCGGAGGTGCGCGTTCTTGACGTAGATGTAGAGCGGCCGCGCGCCCGGATATTTGAAGCTTGCGATTGAATCATAGGTCGGCACGACGCCGTTGACCGCGATGCCCTTGAGCTTGTCGGCATTGGCCTCGAGGTAGGAATAGCCGAAGATGCCGACCGTGCCGGGATTGGCCTCGAGCTTCTGGACGATCAGATTGTCGTTCTCGCCGGCCTCGACATAGGCACCGTCCTCGCGGATGCCGCTGCAGATCGCCTTGAATTTGGCCTCGTCCGATTTCTTCAGCGCAGCGATCGCGGCGTTCGCCTCGCACGGCGGGGTCATCAGCAGCTCGCCGAGCGCGTCGCGCGTGCCGCTCGTCGGCGGCGGCCCGTACACACGGATCGGCAGCGCCGGCAGCCTGGCGTTGACGTCCTTCCACGTCTTGGCACGGTTGGGCTTGCCGAACGGGGTCTTGGCCAGCGCGAGATAGATGTCGCGCGAGGTGACCGCGCCCAGCGGCGAGTTCTTGGCGGTGGCCAAGGCGATCCCGTCGAGCCCGACCTGGATCTCGGTGACCTGGCTCACGCCGTTGGCGGCGCACAATTTGCCCTCGCTCGCCTTCATCCGCCGCGACGCGTTCTCGATGTCGGGAAATTTCTCGCCGACGCCGGCGCAGAACAATTTCATGCCGGCGCCGGTGCCGGTCGATTCGATGATCGGCGCGCCGGCTGCCGGATTGGCGCGCGCGAAACGCTCGGCGACCGAGGTCGCGAACGGATAGACGGTCGACGATCCGACCGCGCGGACCTGCGTCCGCGCCAGCGCCGGGCCGGAAGCGACGAATGCGGCGGCAGCGACGGCGGCCGTCAGAGCGACACGTGACAACATGGTTTCCCCCAGATCAGGAGCGCGGAGCGCGCTGCCGCCCGCCTAGGCGTGCTTCGTGGAGCAGCGGTGACGCTTTTGTTACATATCGATGACGGCCGGACCAGTTACGCGGTCGCGATCGAATGGCACGGACACGGTTCGATGCGAGCCGACTTCGCGATCAGCCTGACGGCAGGTCGGCCGCGGCATCGGTCGCATGCGCCGTCCATGTCGCGCCCGCAGCCGCCACCACGATCAGCGCGATGGCGAGAACTTGGTCGAGGGTCAGCGTCTCGCGCAGCAGGAGCAGCCCGGATATCGCCCCGATCGCCGGCTCGCAGCTCGTCAGCGTGCCGTAGGTCCGGACCGGCAGGCGGCGCAGCGCGACCATTTCGAGCGTATAGGGAAGCGCGCTCGACAGGAATGCGATCGCCAGGCCGAGAAGCAGCACCTCCGGACGCAGCAGGCCGACGCCGGCGTGGACGATGCCCACCGGGAGGACTGCGACCGCTCCGACGCTCATGCCGATCGCCGCCGCCGCCACGCCATGGGCCTCGCCCGCCTTTTTCCCCGCCACGATGTACACGGCCCAGCAGGCGCCGGCGCCCAGCGCCAGCGCAGCGCCACCGGGATCGATACGGTGCAGGCCGGCATCGATCGGCAAGAGCAGCAGGAGACCGACCGACGCCAGCCCGATCCACAGGAGATCGACCGCCGCGCGGGACGAAAGGACCGCTACGACCAGCGGACCGCCGAACTCGAGCGCGACGGCGATGCCGAGCGGAACCGTCCGCAACGCCATGTAGAAGAACAGGTTCATCGCTCCCATGGCGAGCCCGTAGATGACGGCCGGCCCCAGGGCGGCGGCGTTCAGCCTGTCCCGCCAGGGCCGCAATGCGACAAGGAGCATCAGCGCACCGCCAACGAGGCGCAGCGTCGTCGCGCCTTCGGCGCCGACGATCGGAAACAGCCGCTTCGCCAGCGATGCGCCGGAGGTGAAGGAGATCATGGCGAGCACAAGCGCGCAGACGGGCATCATTCGAGACGCGGCGCGTCGCTCCGCGACCGAGGGCCGCCGACCGGCGTAGCTCACGTGACCGGCGAAAGCCTGGCGAGGTGCTTGTCGAGCGTGATCGGATAGTCGCGGATGCGGACGCCGGTCGCGTTGTAGACGGCATTGGCGATCGCCGCGCCGACGCCGCAAAGCCCGAGTTCGCCGACCCCCTTTGCCTTCATCGGGGAAGATTTGTCGTCGGGATAATCGAGAAAGATGACGTCCTGGTGCGGGATATCCGCGTGTACCGGCACCTCATAGCCCGCCAGGTCGTGATTGACGAAGAAGCCAAACCGTTTGTCGACCGCGAGCTCCTCCATCAACGCGGCGCCCGCGCCCATCGTCATCGCGCCGATCACCTGGCTGCGCGCCGCCTTGGGGTTGAGGATGCGGCCCGCGTCGCACACCGCGAGCATTCGGCGGAGGCGGATCTCGCCGGTCCAGGCGTCCACGCCGACTTCGCAAAAATGCGCCGCGAACGTCGACTGCTGATACGTCTTGGCGAGATCGCCATACTCGATGCGGTCTTCGGCGACGATGCCGGCGGCTTCCGTCAGGTCGATGCTGCGGTTGCCGCCGCGGACCCTGCCCCCGGCGAAGACGGCACCGCCCGGATCGACGCCCAGCTTGCGCGCCACTGCCTCGCGCAGCTTCATGCAAGCGGCATAGACGCCGGCGGTCGAGTTGTTTGCGCCCCACTGGCCGCCCGACCCGGACGAGGCGGGGTGATCGGAATCGCCGAGCTCGACGCGCACCCGCGCGAGCGGCACGCCCAGCGTCTCGGCCGCTGTCTGGGCGATGATCGTGTAGGTGCCGGTGCCGATGTCGGTCATGTCGGTCCACACGACGATGCCGCCGTCGGGGCCGATGCCGACTTTCGCTCCCGACGCCATGAGCAGGTTGTTGCGAAAGCCGGCGGCCATGCCCATGCCGACCAGCCAGCCGCCGTCTCGAACCTGGCCCGGGCGGGAACGACGATGCGACCAGCCGAAGCGATCGGCGCCGGTGCGCAGGCATTCGATCAGATGGCGCTGCGAGAAGCGCCGCTCGGGCTTGGCGGGATCGGTCTGGGTGTCGTTGACGATGCGCAGCTCGACCGGATCCATGCCCAATTTCTCCGCGAGCTCGTCCATCGCGATCTCGAGCGCCATCATCCCGGGCGCCTCGCCGGGCGCGCGCATCGCATTGCCCTCGGGCAAATCGAGGACCGCAAGCCGCATCGCGGTGAGGCGGTTGGCACCCGCATAGAGCAGCTTGGTCTGCGACACGGCGGTTTCCGGATCGCCGCCGGGGAGGTCGCCCGATCCGCTCTCGTGCGCGATGGCGGTCAGCCGGCCATCGCGGGCCGCGCCGAGGCGGATGCGCTGGACGGTCGCGGGGCGATGCGTCGTGTTGTTGAAGATGAACGGGCGGGGCAGCGCGACCTTTACGGGACGCTTCGCCGCTTTGGCGCCGAGCGCGGCAAGGATCGCATCGGTGCGGACCCACAGCTTGCCGCCGAAGCCGCCGCCGATAAAAGGCGCGTCAAGCCGAACATTCTCCTTGGGGATGCCGAGCGTCCTGGCGACCTCGCCTTTGCCCCAGGCGATCATCTGGTTGGCGGTGTAGAGCGTCAGCTTGTCGCCGTCCCAGACGGCGGTGGTGGCGTGTGGCTCCATCATCGCATGGCTGTGATCGGGCGTGGTGTAGGTCGCGTCGATCGTGACTGGCGCCACGGCGAAGGCCGCCTCGAACGTGCCGACCCGCTCGATCGGCGGGGCGGACGAGCCCTCGCCCGAGTCTTCGCCCGTGAGCGGCGCGGCCTTCAGCGCTGCGGCCAGATCGTATCGCCCCGTCTCGCGCGCATAGTCGATCCGGACCAAAGCGGCGGCGGCGCGCGCCTGCTCGAAGGTGTCGGCGACGACGAGCGCAAGCGCCTGGTGATAATGTTCGACCTGGGGACCGCCGAGCAGATTGGCGGTGTTGTACTTGCCCTTGGTCAGCTTGCCCGCATTCTCATGGGTGACGATGGAGAGCACGCCAGGCGCGGCGCGCGCCGCCGCGGTGTCGATCCGCGTTACGCGCCCTTTCGCGATCGCGCTGCCGACGACGTAACCGTAAGCGGGATCGGCCACCACGTCGTGCCGCTCGTAGGCATAGCGCGCGGCGCCGCTCGTCTTGGCCGGCCCGTCGATCCGGTCGGCCGGCTTGCCGATCACCTTGAGCTGGTCGATCGCGTTGGTGCCCGCGGGCGTGTCGAACTTCATGGGCTCAGGCCTTGGCTGAAGCGAGTACGGCGGCGAGCGTACGCTCGGCCAGCGGCAGCTTGAACGCATTGTCCGCGGTCGGCCGCGCGCCGGCGAAGGCGCGGGCCGAGACCGCTTTCGCGCCTTGCGGCAGCAGCGCCTCGGCGGTCTCGTCCCGCCAGGGCTTGGGCGCGACACCGCCGAACGCGACCCGGCCGGCGCCATCGCCGCGGATCACCGCTGCGACCGACACCAGCGCGAAGGCGTAAGACGCGCGGTCGCGGACCTTGCGGTAGAAATGCCGGCCGCCGAGCGGCCTCGGCAGCGTGACGGAAGTAATCAGCTCGCCCGGCCGCAGCGCCGTCTCGATATGCGGCGTCTCGCCCCATAGCCGATGGAACTCGGCGATCGGGATCGTGCGCGTCTCGCCGTCGGCGCCGACCGTCGCGATCGTGGCATCGAGCAGCCGCAGCGCCACCGCCATGTCGCCGGGATAGGTCGCGATGCACGCGTCCGACGTGCCGATGACGCCGAGCTGCCGTGAATAGCCGCCGATCGCGGCGCAGCCCGAACCCGGCTTGCGCTTGTTGCACGGCTGGTTGGTGTCGTAGAAATAGGGGCAGCGCGTCCGCTGGAGCAGATTGCCGGCGGTGGTCGCCTTGTTGCGCAGCTGGCCCGAGGCGCCCGCGACGATCGCGCGCGTGAGCACGCCGTAATCGCGGCGGACGCGATCGTCGGCGGCAAGCGCGGTGTTGGTGACGAAGGCGCCGATGCGCAGCCCGCCCTCGGGCGTCGCGTCGATCCGATCGAGTGCGAGGTCCTGGATATCGACGAGGTGGGTCGGCGTCTCGATCTCCAGCTTCATCAGGTCGAGCAGGTTGGTGCCGCCCGCGAGATATTTGGCGCCGGGCGTGCGCGCGACCGCCGCCGCGGCGTCCGCGGGCGTGCGGGCGCGCTCATAGGTGAAGCTCCTCATGCGACGTCCGCGATCTCGGCCATCGCCTCGGCGATATTGGAATAAGCGCCGCATCGGCAGATGTTGCCGCTCATCCGCTCGCGCATCTCGATCACGGTAAAGCGCGGCTTGCGGGTGATGTCGGCCTGGACATGGCTGGGGATGCCGGCACGCATCTCCTCGAGCACCGCGACCGCCGAGCAGATCTGGCCCGGGGTGCAATAACCGCACTGATAGCCGTCGTGCTTGACGAACGCGGCCTGCATCGGGTGCAGCCGGTCGGGCGTGCCAAGTCCTTCGATCGTGGTCACCGCGTCGCCGTCGTGCTGGAGCGCGAGGCTGAGGCAGGCATTGATCCGCCTGCCCTCGACGATCACCGTGCAGGCGCCGCACTGGCCGTGGTCGCACCCCTTCTTGGTGCCGGTGAGGTGGAGGTGCTCGCGCAACGCGTCGAGCAATGTGGTGCGCGGATCCAGCTCGAGCGCATGCGCCTGGCCGTTGACTTTCAAGGTGAGCGGCGTCGTCACGATCGGCGGCGCGGGTGCCGCGTCGGCGTCGCCGACCGGCACCGCGGACAGCGCCGCGGTGGCGGCGCCTCCCGCCAATACCCCGCGGCGCGAGACGCAGCCGGGTTCGTGAGAGTTTATCGCGGGCATCCTGTGTGTCGCTCCTCTACGCCGATACTTTCCGCCGGATCGTCGCCGACGGTTGTATAGCACGCATCGTGCAGCGACTAGGCCGTGACGCCGTGCCCCACCTGTCCGTCCTGGGCCGGCGCGCCCGATGCAGCAGGATCGCGCTTCGCCTTGATCTTGGCGATCAGAGGCTCAAAGGGAAAGGTGAATTGCTCCCGGATCGACAGCCTCCTGCGCTCGTTCTGTCCCACGACGTCCGCCTCGCCCGCCCGATAGGTGCCGAAAATGCGATCGAGCAGGATCAGCGAGTTGCCGAAATTGCAGCGCGTGTCTTCGTACGGCACCGAATGGTGCAGGCTGTGGTTGCGGATGGTCGTGAAGAAGAACGCATACCACCAGGGCGGGTCGCAGCGCGTGTTCGCATGATTGAATATCGAGATGACGGACAGGACGTTGAACGCGCAGAATTCGGCGGGGAGCGGTAGATCGAACAGCGCGACCACGCTCAGGCTGATCAGGAACAGCTCGATCGGATTGCCGACGGAACCCTTCATCGCATTGAGCTGGGTGATGTGATGGTGCGGCGCATGCGTCAGCCAGAACGGATGATAATTATGCATCAGCCGATGCATCCAATATTGCCCGAACTCGACCAGGAACATGACCAGCGCGACCTGCACGAGAAACGGCAGATGCATCGCCCATTCGGTGGTGATGCCGAGCGACGCCTTGGCTGCCGTGAGCGGATTGTCGGCGAGCATCTTCGTCGCCCACGCGATCACGGTCGTGCTGAGAATGACGTAGAACAGGTCGGTAAAGAACTCCTGCTTGTTCATGCGCCAACCGGCATGCCGCTCGTGAACCCACTCGATCGCCAGCACGATCACCGTCACGATCGAGGTCGCCGCGACGAGCGTCCAGCTATTCTTGGTCCAGGACGCGGGACCGAACGCCCAGAACAATATGACCAGCGCCACCATCGCGGGGGGCGCGAGGTTGAATAAGGTCTTCTTCATGGCATTCGTACCTTGGTCATGACATCTGGCCTGAAGCGATGATAAGCCGACGGTGTCGACGGCGAAGGTGTGTGAATGACGTAGCCCCGCTTGCGGCTTGACGGGTTCTCGCGCGTCGTGCGGCCATCGATTTTCCCTCAGGAAGCAGGTCTGGGCGGGACCGGATAGACGATGAAGTCGGCGTGCCGGTCGATCGCGGGCGGAGACGGCGCGTCGTCGGCAGCCTTTCGAAGCGCGTCGATCGCCGACGGCGGCAGCGCGAGGCCATGTTCCGACGGGTGCGTCGGGGCACGCATCGGATAATCCTGCGCCGGCGTGGTCGTCATCTCGATGTGCGCGCCGAGCAGCGCGCGGATCGGGTGCGTCGCCGCGAAGGCGGCGAGCCGGTCGGCGCTCGCACGGAAGGCATCGAACTGGTCGGTCGGAACGTAGAGCCGGCCCGGATAGAGCATGTCGCCCGAGAACAGCAGCCGCGTGCGCGCATCATAGAACATGACGTGCGCGGGTTCGTGGCCGGGGGTCGGGATGACGTCGAGCACGCGCCCGCCGAGATCGAAGCGAGCGTTGGCGCGCGGCCAATCGGCGATGCGGAAGAAGGCGGCGACCTGTTCCGGCTTCAGCCCGACGACGTCGGTGTCCGCCCGGGCGGCGAATTCCGCGTCGCCGGCATGATGGTCGCCGTGGCCATGCGAATGGGCGACGACCAGCCGGATCGGCTTGCCGCCGCGGCGCGCGCGCCACGCGTCGATCAGCCGGTCGATCGTCGGGCGAACCTGCAATCCGCCGGCGCCGGTGTCGATCAGCAAGGCGCGATCCTTCCCGAACAGCAGGTAGAGGAACGGCGCCTCGAAATTCGTCTTGACCGATTGGCGGATCACGAACGTGTCGGCGTCGATCGCCTGGACTTGCGTTTCGGGCTCGGCCGCCGTGGTTCCGTCGATCCAGTGCGTAAAGCGCGGTCCGGAGGCGCCGGCAGAGGCGCCGGCCAGCACGAGCGCGGCGGCGGCCAGCATGCCCGAACGACGCATTGCGGCCGATCTCACGATGGCCGAAAACGAGGTGACACAGCCCATGAACGCGGTATATTGTTTATTACCGAATTGGGCAAACGTAATATCGCCGGCGTGCCGCCGACGGAAATCGCTGTGCTTGGCCGCAGCACGTGGAATGGGGATACCATGCGCACTTGGCTGTCGAACACCCGTCTGGCGATCGCGGCCGCCGCGATGCTCGTCGCCGCCGCCTGCGGCGGCGGCCCTCAAGAGCCCGCTAAGCGAACCGAATTCAATATCGGCTGGTCGATCTACGCCGGCTGGATGCCCTGGCCTTATGCGCAGCAGGCCGGGATCGTGAAGAAATGGGCCGACAAATACGGCCTCAAGATCAACATCGTCCAGGTCAACGACTATGTCGAATCGGTAAACCAGTTCACCGCCGGCAAGCTCGACGGCGTCACCGTCACGAACATGGACGCGCTCACCATTCCGGCCGCCGGGGGCAAGGATACCAGCGCGATCATCCTCGGCGATTATTCGAACGGCAATGACGGCGTCGTGCTGAAGGATGCGAAATCGCTTGCCGACATCAAGGGGCGCACCGTCTATCTGGTCGAGCTGTCGGTCTCGCATTACCTGCTCGCCCGCGGGCTTTCGACGGTCGGGCTCCAGCTCTCGGACGTCAAGACGGTGAACACGTCCGACGCCGATATCGTCGGCGCCTTCTCGAACCCGGCGGCGACCGCCGTCGTCACCTGGAACCCGCAATTGAACGAGCTGCGCAAGATGCCGCGCGCGACGCAGGTGTTCGGATCGCAGCAGATCCCCGGCGAGATCCTCGACCTGCTGACCGTCGATACCGCGACGCTGAAGGCGAATCCCGATCTCGGCAAGGCGCTCGCCGGCATCTGGTACGAAACCATCGCGCTGATGCAGCGCCAGGACGGTCAGGGCGCGGCGGCACGCGCGACGATGGCGAAGCTTGCCGGCTCCACGCCGGCGTCGTTCGACGCGCAGCTCACCACCACGCATCTCTACGGCACGCCCAAGGAAGCGCTTGCCGCGCTTGCCTCGCCGATGCTGGCGGACACGATGACCAAGGTGCGCGATTTCAGCTTCTCGAAAGGCCTGTTCGGGCAAGGCGCGCGCTCGGCCGACGCGATCGGGATCGGCTTCCCTGCCGGAAAGACGCTCGGCGACGCGACCAACGTCAAGCTGCGCTTCGATCCGAGCTTCATGGAGCAGGCCGCGGCAGGAAGGCTTTAGGCGCTTCGCGATGCGCTGGGTCAACGTCAGGCCGAACCGGCGCAGCACGTTCCTGCTGGGCGCGCTCCCGCTGCTGCTGGTTCTCGGCGCCTATCTGCTCGCCGCTGCGAGCCGCCACGCCGCGAACCCCGCCGACAAAGTGCTCCCGACGCCAGGCGCCATGGTCGCCGCGATGCATGGCCTGCTGTCGGAGGCCGATCCGCTCAGCGGCCATCTGATCTTCTGGGCCGATACCGTCGCGAGTCTCGAGCGCCTGGGCATCGCGCTCGGGATCTGCGCGCTGTCCGCGCTGCTCGTCGGAATGGTGCTGGGCGTGCTGCCCGCAGCGCGCGCGACGCTCGGCGGGCTCGTCACCACGATCGCCGTGATCCCGCCGATCGCGCTGCTGCCGATGCTGTTTATCCTGTTCGGGCTCGGCGAGACGGCGAAGATCGCGCTGATCGTGATCGGCACCGCGCCCTTTCTGACCCGCGATCTCGCCGATCATGTTGCTGCTTTGCCGGCAGAGCAGCTCATCAAGGCGCAGACGCTGGGCGCGAGCAGCTGGCAGCTCGCGTTGCGGATCGCGCTGCCCCAGGCGTTGCCCCGGCTGATCGCGGGCGTGCGGCTGTCGCTCGGGCCGGCCTGGGTCTATCTGATCGCGGCCGAGGCGATCGCGTCGGATGTCGGGCTCGGCTACCGGATCTTCCTCGTGCGCCGCTATCTGTCGATGGACATCATCATCCCCTATGTCGCGTGGATCTCGCTGCTCGCGATCGTCATGGACGTCGCGCTGATGCAGCTGAGCCGCCGCGCGTTCGCCTGGGCGCACCAGAGCGGCCGATGAAGGAATTGCTCGCCTTCGAGAACATCTGGCTCGAATATGGCGACAAGGTCGTCCTCGAGCGCGTCGAGCTGACCGTCGGCGAGCGCAGCTTCGTCTCGATCGTCGGCCCCTCGGGCGCGGGCAAGAGCAGCTTCCTCCGTCTCGTGCTCGGTCAGGAGGCGCCGAGCCGCGGCCGCATCCTGCTCGACGGCACGCCGCTCACGCCCGAATGCGGGCCCGACCGCGGCGTCGTGTTCCAGCGCTACTCGGTATTTCCGCACCTGACCGCGCTGCGCAACGTGATGTTCGGCCGCGAATGCTCCGCGGCGCCGTTCACGGCGCGATTGTTCGGCGCCGCGCGGCGTGCGGCGGCGGCCGAAGCCGAGGCGATGCTCGCGGAAGTCGGCCTGGCGGATTCGCTGCAGCTCTATCCGGCCCAGCTGTCGGGGGGAATGCAGCAGCGGCTCGCCCTCGCGCAGGCGCTCGTCACGCGGCCGCGCGTGCTGCTGCTCGACGAACCGTTCGGCGCGCTCGATCCCGGCATTCGGCAAGACATGCACCGTCTGATCCTGCGCCTGTGGCGCGAGCATGAGCTGACCGTGCTGATGGTGACGCACGACATTGCCGAAGCGTTCGCGCTCGGCACACGGGTGCTGGCGTTCGACAAACGGCGCCACGATCCGCACGCGCCGCACCGTTTCGGGGCGACCGCGGTTTACGATCTGCGCCTCGATCGCAAGCCGCCGCTGGTGGCCGCCGCTTGAGCTCAGTATTACGATTGACACCTACAGTAATAATGACAAAAGAGGATCCGCCATGAAGGACGCGTCGCCCGCCAGCCTCGCCCGGCTCAGCATGAGCCTGCCCGCCGAGCTCTTCCGCCAGCTCGACACGATGGTCGAGGAGCGCGAGCTGCCTTCGCGCTCGCAACTGATCGCCGAGCTGATTCGCGACGAGATCGCCGCGCATGGCGCCGCGATGCGGCCCGAGGACACGCTCGCCGGCACCATCACGCTCGTCTATCGCGGCGACATGGGCCGTGTCCGTCACCAGCTTGCCCAGACCCAGGCCGATTATCTCAAGGAGGTGATCTCCTCGCAGCACGTTTTCCTGGAGGACGATCAGTCGCTCGAGGTCCTGCTGGTCCAGGGTCCGGCGATACGGTTGCGCGGCCTGTGCGACGCGTTGCGCAAGGTGCGTGGCGTGCGGCAGCTGCGTCTGTTCACGACGACCGCTCTGCTGCCGCCGCTGCACGAACAGGAGCTGGCGACGGCGCGAAGCGAGGCGGCGTGAGCGCGACGCTCGCCGATCCCAATGCCGCGCGCGAGCATGCGCGCACGATGGAAGGCACCGTCGTCGAAGCGATGCCGATCGTGCCGCCGCGTGCCGACGACCTGCCGGCGGGCGTCGCCTCGCGGGACCTGGTGTGGGAAGAGACGGTCGCCGCGGGAGGCTATGCCTCGCGCGCGATCGCCCGGGGCACGCGGTTGCGGCTGATCGACCTGCGCGGCGACGCGTGCGCGTCGCTCCTCTTGTTCAATGCCGATAGCCCCAGCGAGCGGCTCAACGTCGCGGACACGGCGAAGGTGCAGTGGAACGCCTACCTCTCTGAAGGCAGCTTGCTGCTTTCGGACATGGGGCGCGTGCTCGCCAGCATCGAGCGCGACGAGGCGGGAACGCACGACGCCTTCTGCGGCGCGTCCAACGAAGCGTCGAACCGCCGCCGCCACGGCGATGGCCGCAATTCGGGCGCGTACCCGAACGCACGCGATCGGCTGCTGCTCGGCGCCGCCAAGCACGGGCTGGGCCGCCGCGACGTCCATCCCTGCCTCAACCTGTTCAAGGGCGTGCGCATCGCCGCCGACGGCGCGGTCGAGCCGCGGCTCGGCCCCTTCGCCGCCGGCCGGTCGCTGACGCTGCGCGCGGAGATGGCGCTGATCGTGGTGATCGCGAATTGCCCCCACGTGCTCGATCCGCGGCCCTGGACGATCACCCCGCTGCGCGCGACCGCCTGGCGCGGGCCCGTCACGCCCGAAGACGATCCGATCCGCACCGCGACGCCCGAGGGGCTGCGCGCCTTCCTCAACACCGAAGACCTCTACCGCCGCTGATGGCCGACGACCCGCATCTCGCAGGCCTGACCGGCAGCGTCGTTCACGACGAGGTGGTGCCCGCGCGCGCGCCCTGGATGCATCGTGTCAATCGCGGCGAGACGCTGCGCATCGTCGATCTCGAGGGCAATCAGGCGGTCGACTTCCTGCTCTACGCGGCCGCCGACGATGCCGAGCGCTACAGCGCGCAGGACACGATCGCGGCTCAGGCCAACATCTTTCTGCGCGCCGGCAGCGTGCTGCTCTCGAACGAGGGGCGGCCGATGATGACGATCGTCGCCACCGCCGTCGACTATCACGACACCATCGGCGGCGCCTGCTCGTGCGAATCGAACACGCTGCGCTACGGCCACCACACCAAGGCGCAGCATGCCTGCGTCGACAATTTCCTCGAAGCGAACCTGCGCGATGGCCGCGGCAAGCGGGACATCGTTTCCAACATCAATTTCTTCATGAACGTGCCGGTCGAGGCGGACGGAGCGCTCGGCATCGTCGATGGCATCTCGGCGCCTGGGCTCACCGCCGACCTGCGCGCCGAAATGGACGTGATCGTCGTCGTCTCGAACTGCCCGCAGATCAACAACCCGTGCAACGGCTTCAATCCCACGCCGGTCCGCATGATCGTCACGGCATGAGCTTCGGCACGGTCCTGATCGCCAACCGCGGGGCGATCGCCTGCCGGATCATTCGCACGCTGCGCCGCATGGGGATCCGATCGGTCGCCGTCTTCTCGGACGCCGACGAGGCATCGCGCCATGTGGCGGAGGCCGACATCGCGATCCGGATCGGGCCTGGGCCGGCGGCGGACAGTTATCTCGATGTCGCGCGGATCCTTGCCGCCGCGCGCGAGACCGGCGCCGAGGCCATTCATCCCGGCTACGGTTTCCTCTCCGAGAATGTCGACTTCGCCGAAGCCTGTGCGGCGACCGGGATCGCATTCATCGGCCCGACGCCCGACAATATCCGCGCCTTCGGGCTCAAGCACAGCGCGCGCGCGCTGGCGGAGGCGCAGGGCGTTCCGCTCGCGCCCGGAACCGGGTTGCTCGCCGACGCCGAGGCGGCGGTCGCGGCCGCGGGGCAGATCGGATATCCGGTGATGCTCAAGGCGACCGCAGGCGGCGGCGGGATCGGCATGCGCGTCTGCGCCGACCCACGCGCCGTGCGGGATGGGTTCGCCGCGGTCGCGCGCCTCGGCGCGGGCAACTTCGGCGACGCCGGCGTCTTCCTCGAGCGCTTCGTGCCGCGCGCGCGTCACGTCGAGGTCCAGATCTTCGGGGATGGCGCAGGGCGCGTGGTCGCGCTCGGCGAACGCGATTGCTCGCTCCAGCGCCGCAACCAGAAGGTGATCGAGGAAGCGCCCGCGCCGCACCTGCCCGGCAGCGTGCGCGCCGCGCTGACGGATGCGGCCGTGCGGCTTGGCGCTGCCGTGCACTATCGCTCGGCCGGAACGGTCGAATTCCTCTACGATGCCGAGCGCGGCGACTGGTTCTTCCTCGAGGTCAACACCCGCCTCCAGGTCGAGCATGGCGTCACCGAGGAAGTGACCGGGATCGATCTCGTCGAATGGATGGTGCGCGGCGCGGCCGGCGACTTTTCGTTTCTCGACACGCCCGTCTCCGCCCCTCGCGGCTGGTCGATTCAGGCGCGCCTCTATGCCGAGGATCCGACGCTCGATTTCCGCCCCGCCTCCGGCATGCTGACCGATGTCGCCTTTCCCGCCGACGCGCGGGTCGAGACCTGGATCGAGCGCGGCACGGCCGTCTCGCCATTTTACGATCCGATGCTCGGCAAGCTGATCGTGCGGGGAGCGGATCGGGATGCAGCGGTGGCGGCGATGCAGGCTGCGCTCGGACAGACGCGCATCGCGGGGATCGAGACCAACCTGCGCTGGCTGCGCGACGTCGTGCGCGCCGCGGATTTCGTGACGGGCGACGTGTCGACCCGTTCGCTGCAGTCGGTCGTGCACCAGCCAGACAGCATTCTGGTCCGCTCGGCGGGCACCGCGACGACGGTGCAGGATTATCCTGGCCGGGTCGGGCTGTGGGATGTCGGCGTGCCGCCCTCGGGGCCGATGGACGCGCGTGCCTTCCGGCTCGGCAATCAATTGCTCGGCAACGCGTCCAGCGCACCCGGGCTCGAGGTGACCGCCACCGGCCCGACGCTCCAGTTCAATGCTCCTACCCGAATCTGCCTGACCGGCGCCGACTTCGCCGCGACGCTCGACGGCCGGCCATTTCCTCGCAACCAGTCCGTCGCCGTCGCGGAGGGGCAGACGCTTGCGCTGGGCCGGGTGAGCGGCGGCGGCATGCGCGGCTACATCCTCTTCGCCGGCGGTCTCGACGTTCCCGCCTACCTCGGCAGCGGCAGCACCTTCGACCTCGGCGAGTTCGGCGGCCACGGCGGCCGGCGGCTGCTCGTGGGCGATACGCTTCACCTCTCGTCGCCGCCGCCAGCGGTGATCCCGGGTCGCCGCGCCGTCGAGCAGCCCGCGCTCGGACCCGATTGGACCATTCGGCTGCTCTACGGCCCGCACGGCGCACCCGATTTCTTTGCGCGCGAGGATATCGAGACGATCCTCGCCGCCGAGTGGCGCGTGCATTACAACAGCAGCCGCACCGGAGTGCGGCTGATCGGCCCCAAGCCGCGCTGGGCGCGCGAGGACGGCGGCGAGGCCGGCCTCCACCCGTCGAACATCCACGACAATCCCTACGCCATCGGCGCGCTCGACTTCACCGGCGACATGCCGATCATCCTCGGGCCCGACGGCCCCTCGCTCGGCGGCTTCGTCTGCCCATTCGTGGTGATCGCGGCCGACCTGTGGAAGGTCGGGCAGCTCGCGCCGGGCGATCGCATCCAGTTCGAGCAAGTCAGCCTCGCCGAGGCCGAAACCGCGAATGCCGCGGAGGAAGCGTGGATCGAAGGGCGGCCGCCGGCCGCGGTGCCGGCCCACGGCCTGTCGACCGACGACACGGTGGCCATCCTGGCGCAGCTGCCGGAGCAGGGCCGTCGGCCGCGCGTGCTCTACCGCCAGCAGGGCGACCGCAACCTATTGGTCGAATATGGCCCGATCCAGCTCGACCTCGAGCTGCGCCTGCGGGTCCACGCCGCCACCGCGGCGCTTCAGCGGCTGGCGCTCCCGGGCATCATGGATGTCGTGCCGGGCATCCGCTCGTTCCAGGTCCACTTCGACGGCGTGAGCCTCACGCAGGCCGTCTTGCTCAAACATCTGATGGCGATCGAGGAGCGGCTCGGCAACCTCGACGATTTCTCCATCCCCTCGCGGATCGTGCATTTGCCGCTCAGCTGGGACGATCCGGCGATCCATCAGACGATCGAGCATTACATGGCGGCGGTGCGCGACGACGCGCCCTGGTGCCCGGACAATATCGAATTCATCCGCCGCGTGAACGGCCTGGCCGATGCCGAAGAGGTGCGCCGCATCGTCTTCGACGCGAGCTATCTCGTCTATGGCCTCGGCGACGTCTATCTCGGTGCGCCGGTGGCGACGCCGATCGATCCGCGCCACCGGCTGGTCACCACGAAATACAACCCCGCCCGAACCTGGACGCCCGAGAACGCGGTGGGCATCGGTGGCGCCTACATGTGCATCTACGGCGTGGAAGGCCCCGGCGGCTATCAGCTGTTCGGGCGCACCATTCAGGTGTGGAACACGCATCGCCAGACCGCCGCCTTCGCCGACGGCAAACCATGGCTGCTGCGCTTCTTCGACCAAATCCGCTTCTTTCCGGTGAGCCATGAGGAACTGGCCGAATGGCGGCGCGAATTTCCGCTCGGCCGGCGCACCGTCGAGATCGAGCAGACCGAATTTCGACTCGACGACTATCGCGCGTTCTTGGCGGAGCATGCGCCCTCGATCACGGCGTTCGAGGAACGGCGTGGCGCCGCTTTCGCGGCCGAGCGCGCGGAATGGGAGCGGCGCGGCGAATTCGATCGCGTCGCAAGCATCGTCGAGGGCGACGACGGCGCCAACGCCGCCAACGAGGTCGCGCTGCCAGAGGGCGCCGAACTGGTGGAGGCGCCGTTCGGCGGCAGTGTCTGGAAACTGATGAAAACTCCCGGCGATCAGGTCGCGAAGGGCGAGACCGTCGCCGTGCTCGAGGCGATGAAGATGGAAATGCACGTCGAGAGCCCGCACGCCGGCAGCGTCGTCGCGCTGTTCGTGACCGAGCGCCAGACGGTCACGCCCGGCATGCCGATCCTGGCATTGATACCCACATGATCGCGCTCGATCGTCTCTGCGCGCGCGATATCGCCGCGCAGGTGCAATCGCGCCGTCGCAGCGCCGCCGACATTATCGAAGACGTTCTCGCACGGCTGAGCTTCTATGACGGGGTGCAGCCCGCGGTCTGGATCTCGCGCTTCGCTCCGGCCGACCTGCGCGCGGCGGCGGCGGCGATCGACGCGCGGGTCGCGGCAGGAGAAACGCTGCCGCTCGCCGGCGTGCCGTTCGCGGTGAAGGACAATATCGATGTCTCCGGGCTGGAGACGACCGCCGCCTGTCCTGCTTTCACTTATGCGCCGGCACGGTCCGCGACGGTGATCGAGCGACTCGTCGCTGCCGGCGCGATTCCTCTGGGCAAGACCAATCTCGATCAGTTCGCGACCGGGCTGAACGGCACGCGCAGCCCCTACGGTAGCCCGAGAAACGCCTATAACCGCGCCTATGTGAGCGGCGGCTCGAGCTCGGGATCGGCGGTCGCTGTCGCCGCCGGCCTCGCGGCGTTCGCGCTCGGCACCGACACCGCCGGCTCGGGCCGCGTCCCCGCGGCGTTCAACCATCTCGTCGGTCTGAAGCCGACCCGCGGGCGCTGGAGCAGCCGCGGCCTCGTGCCTGCCTGCCGCACGCTCGACTGCATCACCGTGTTCGCGAGCACGCCCGACGATGCCGCCCTCGTGGATGATGCCGTCGCCGGCTTCGATCCCGTGGATCCCTTCTCTCGCACCTTGCCCGACGTCGCCCGCGCCGCGAGGCGGATCGGCGTTCCGCGCGCCGGCCAGCGGCCTTGGTTCGGCGATCTCGAATCCGCTTTCCTTTACGACCGCGCTCTTGCCGCTCTCGATGCCGAGCTGATCGAGATCGACATGGGCCCGCTCAACGAGGCGGCTCGCTTGCTGTACGACGGCCCCTGGGTCGCCGAACGCAGTGCGGCGCTCGAGGACTTGCTGCGCGATCGGCCGGATGCGATCGATCCGGTGGTGCGCGGCGTCGTCGAGCCGGGCCTGGATTATAGCGCGGTCGATGCCTTCAACGGCCTTTACCGCCTCGCCGAGCTCGTCCGCGAGGCCGACCGGATCTGGGCCGAAGTCGACCTGCTGGCGCTGCCGACCGCGCCGACCTGCTATCGGGTCAGCGAGATGCTGGCCGCGCCCGTCGCGCTCAATTCGCATCTCGGCGCCTATACCAACTTCGTGAACCTGCTGGACATGGCCGCGATCGCGCTGCCGACCGGCGTGCGTGCGAACGGCACCGGCTTCGGCATCACGCTGATCGGGCCCGCCGCGAGCGATCGCGCGCTGATCGCGGCTGCAGGCGCGTTGTTTCCCACCCCGGCATGTCCGCCGCCACTTGACCTGGAGGGACGAATGGAAACCGTGAAGCTGGCCGTCGTCGGCGCGCATTTGAAGGACATGCCGCTGCACTGGCAGCTGACGTCGCGCAACGCGCGCCCGCTCGGCGAGGCGAGGACCGCGCCGTCGTACCGCCTCTACGCCATGGCCGACAGCATGCCGCCCAAGCCGGCGCTGGTATACAGCGACGCCGATGGGAGGGGGGGCGCATCGATCGCGCTCGAACTCTACGAGCTCGATATGGCCGCGTTCGGCAGCTTCGTCGCCGAGGTCCCGCCGCCGCTCGCGATCGGCACGCTGACGCTGGAGGACGGCAGCCTGGTCAAGGGCTTCGTGGCGGAACCGCGCGCCATAGCGAATGCCGAAGACATCACCGCGCTCGGCGGATGGCGCGCCTATATGCGGCGATAGGTGGCCATCGTGCTCGCGCGACGCTCGAAAGAGGCGGTCATTGCGTCGGCCGAGCCAAAGGCCTATTCCTGCGAGTGCCCGCGCTAGACGGGTTGATGAGTTGCAGGAGAGTTATGATGAAACGCGTTATGGCGGCGCTCTGCGCCGCGACGCTGCTGCTGCCCGCAGCGGCGTCGGCGAATCCGTTCGCCGCAGACAGTGCGAAGATACGCACCGACGATCTCGATCTCAGCACAGCAGCCGGCCAGCGCCGGCTCGAGATCCGGCTGTCCGAAGCGGCGGCCGACGTCTGCGGGCGGCACATGGACCTGATCCACAATGTCCTGAAGGATCAGTCGCGCGCTTGCCAGGCCGAGGTGATCGCCGAGAACCGGGCGCGCATTGCCCAGCTCGTCGCTCGAGCGACAGGCAAACACAGCCTTGCGATGAAGTGATGACGCGGCCGCCGCGGTCTTCTGGCCGCGGCGGCTTCGCGCTGCTGAGCGCACCACTACGTCAAACACCCCATTTGCCGTGCGCCTTTCGGTCCATATCGTTTTCAATGTGGAGGAAGATGAAGGGAGCCAACTCCTTCAATGACTTAGGCTGAGCCTAGCCTTCACAAGGGAGCGATTTCCGTAAAGCCAAAACAGGCAACTAACGCTTTGGGGGCGTATCAGGTGGACATCAGCAAAAGCTTCAAGACCAGTCTCCTTTCCGCCACTTTTCTCTCCAGCACGATCATCGCCACGGCCGCCTTCGCGCAGAACGCCAATGCGCCGGCCGAGCCGCAAGCGAATACTTCGCCGGCACCGACCGCGATCGCAGCGGCGATGACCGAGCCGGGCGATATCGTGGTGACCGGAACCCGCCGCGCGACCACCATCCAGGACACGCCGATCAACATCAGCGCGCTTTCCGGCGACACGCTCGCCGGGCAACGCATCGACGACGTTCGCGACCTTGCCGCCTTCACCCCGGGCATTACCGTCAACGATACCGGCGCGCGATCGACCGGCCAAATCATCGCGCGCGGCATCAACGCGAGCGATACGGACGACAGCGGCGCGAACTATGACGACGCGCTTGGCGTCTATCTGGGCGAGGTTCCGCTCTACTACGATTTCAAGCTGCTCGATCTCGAGCGTGTCGAAACGCTGCTCGGACCACAGGGCACGCTTTACGGCCTCGGGACGCTGGCGGGAGCGGTCCGCTATATTCCGAAGCGGCCAAACACGACGGAAATCCAAGCCGAGGCGCACGGGCGTGTCTATGGCAAGGATCATTCGGCGAGACTGGGCTATCAGGCCGATGTCGTTCTTAATATTCCGATCGTGAAGGACCACATCGCCTTCCGCACCGTCGGCGGCTACTATTACGATCCCGGCTTTATCGATTACCCGCTGGTGCTGAGAAACCCGGGCACCTCGCTGCCGCAGGCTGGCGGCACGGGCAACACCATCGGGCCCGATTATGACGCAAATCTGCGGAAGGTGAAGGACACCAACTTCGACAAGACCTACACTACGCGCAACCAACTGCTGTTCATGCTCAATCCGGACCTCAAGGCGATCGCCACCTACGCCTATCAGCAAACCAAAACGAATGGACGCCAGGCAAATAGCGCGGGCGTGCTGGGCACCGGGAAATATGAAAATGGTTCGCGCTATATCGAGCCGGTGAAGCGCTCCGGCAATCTTATAAGCCTCGAAATCAACGCGAATTTGTGGGACATCGCCGACCTCGTCGAAACGACGGCGTACACTAAGGTCAAAACGCGTGACGTCGGCGACGTGACTGACCTCCTGCTCGACCTCGATTATGATTACGAGGCCTTCCCCGCCTTCTCCGGCTTCTATACCTCCGATACCGAACGCAAGCAATTCAACGAGGAGCTTCGCCTCGTTTCTCGACATGGCGGTCCGTTCAGCTGGACGCTCGGCGGCTTCTACAATCGACAGAAGTACAGGAGCTTTTACTTCGAAACCACGCCGGGGCTCGCCGACTTCTTCGGTGTCGCGGATGCGGATCCGAACGACATCGAATATGCGAGCTTCATCCGCTCGAAGCTGACCGAGAAAGCAATTTTCGGCGAAGGTACGTTCAAGATCACGCCGGCGTGGCAGGTCACCGGCGGTGCCCGCTACTTCAAATATTCCTCGAAGGTCATCGGCGCGCTCGTGCTGCCGCTGCTCGGCGACCCGGTCAGCCCCTTCGACGGAACGCCGGCGGGCGGCACGACCGGCAAGAGCGGCTGGGTGTGGAAGTTCAACACATCATACAAGTTCACGCCTGACCTGATGGTATATGGAACCTACAGCAAGGGCTATCGCGTCGGCGGCCCAAATCGCGTAGCGCCTTGCCCAGTTCCGGTTCCGGAGGATCAGCAGAACGCCTGCGCGCTGCCGAACGAGCAGCAGTACGGGCCCGACACCACCAAGAACCTCGAGCTTGGTGTTCGCGCCCAAGTGCTCGATCGCAGATTGAGTTTTAATTTCGATGTCTACCGCATCAAGTGGGAGGGCATTCAGCTTGACTCGGTAACCTTCTATGGCGTCACAGGCATCACCGTGAACGGCGGCAGCGCGCGCTCGAAAGGCTTTGAGGCGTCCTTCAGCGCGCGCCCGATTCCCGAGCTTACCGTCCAAGGCACCTATTCTTATACGGATGCGAAACTCACTCAGGATGTGCCCGACCTGATCGCCTATCGCACGACGCCGGGCGACTATAACTCGCGACCGAAGATCACCCGCATCGCCGCGTTATCGGGCGATCGCCTGCCGGGCTCGGCCAAGAATTCGGGCAGCCTGGGCGCGACCTACACCTATCCGCTGGGCGATGCGCAGCTGATCGGCAATTGGACCGCGACGTATCGCGGCAATGTTGTTTCGCGTCTGGGCTACGATCGTGCGTTTGGTGAAAAGATCCCAAGCTATGTCACGCATCGCGCGTCGCTTACCTATAGCACGGACCTCTATGACATCACGCTGTGGGCCAACAACATCTTCGACAAATACGCCGTCACCTCGATCGGGCAGGATCGCTCGCGCATCGGCGTCAATGACGGCGTAGCAGTCCGTTACTACACGCGCGCCGTGCTCAGTCCGCGCACCTTCGGCCTCGAGGGTCGCGTAAGGTTCTGACCCCCCGATTCTGAACAAGGAGGCCGTCTTATGAGGCGGTCTTCTTTCAATCGGCGATCGAGACGCCCGCCTCCTCGAGCAGCGCCCGTGCCGGCGCGAGCGCCGCGGCGTGCACGCGCCAGCGGCTGATCGCGTCGGCGTTGAGCGGTCGCCGTACCTGTGCGGCGCTCGGCGTCGCCACCGCCGCCGCATTGTCCTGAAAGCGCAGGCACGCCTCGTCCCAATCCAGCCCGCAATGATCGAGCAGGCGGCGCGTCTCGCTCTCCTGGTCCGCCACCAGCGCCTCATAGCCGAGCTCGAGCACGCCGCCCGGCATCAGCTCCTGCCAGAAGGCCATCAGCCGATCGAAGCGCAGATAATAACGCGCGGTGTCGAGCAGGTCGTTGGAATAAAGGTAATAAACCGAATTGCTCGCGAACAGATTCTTGTAATTGCTCCAGACGCTGTCCATCGGATCGCGGCGCAGGCAGACGATGCTGGCCGCGGGCAGCGCGCGCTTGATAAAGCCGACATAGAGGAAGTTCGCCGGCAGCTTGTCGACGAAGCGCGGTGCCCCGGCTCCGTCATGCTGCTGCGCGCGGGCGAGATAGAGCCGGCCGACCTGCTCCGCCGACAGGCCGGACGCCGCAGCGATCGTGTCCGGATCGATCACGGTACGCGTTCGGCTCCGCGAGAGCTGCTTGACGGCAAGCGGCATCGCCTGGAGTTCGCCGGCCGAGCGGACGCCGGGATGCGAGGAAAGGATGCGATCGACGAGCGTCGTGCCGGTCCGCGGCATTCCGACGACGAAGATGGGCGCCGCGTCCGTGCAGCCGCTGCCCCGCAGCGGGTCGCCCGCCCGGAACAGCTGTTCGATCGCGGCGAAGATGCGCGCGTCCTGATCGAAATCGTAGCCGATCGCGCGGCGATGCTGGTCGTTCGCGGCCTTGAGGTGGCGGAACGCCTCGTCCGGCCGGCCGCACTCCTCATGCTCCTTGGCGAGAGCATAGCGGATCCGCAGGCGATCCGCGTCGCTGTCGGCGCGGGTGAGCGCCGCCTCGAGCCGGACGATGTGATTGCGCTCGGCGCTCTGCCGCCGCAACCCCGATAGCGCGTAATGCGCGCGGCCGTTGGTCGGGGCTCGCGCGATGATCGCTTCGAGATGCCCTTCGGCATCCGCGGAGCGGCCGACGAAGCCGAGCGCAGCGGCGAGATTGTAGCGGAACTCGAGGTTGCCCGGTTCACGCCGCACCGCCTGTTCGAAGAGTCTTGCCGCGTCGGCATGCGCGCCGAGCCGGGTGTGCACGCAGCCGATCGTATCGAAGGTCAGCGCGTCTGCGGGCTCGAGCGCTTCGGCGCGTGTCGCCGCGGCGCGCGCTTCGCCATCGCGGCGCGCCTGAATCAGGAGGCGCGCGAGCTGGGCCTGATATTCGGCGCTGGGCGCCAGTTCCGCGGCTTTCGCGACGAGTGGGAGGGCAGCACTGATCTGCCCGCCCTCGGCCTCGGCGATGCCCGCGAGGAAATGCGCCTCCGCCTCGCCGCCGGGCATGCGCAGCAACCCGGCCGCAACCTTGCGCACCTGTGCGAGATCGCCGCCAGCAAGCGCGGCCCGGCCGGCGCGATGCAGTTGTCGGATCGCCGCAGTCATCGATCACGCCGTGCCCGCGCCGCGAAGCGAGGCCTGGCGCCTCGGCCGAACGCGATCGATCGCATTAGCCCCGGCCCTCGCTGCGGTCCGGACCGACGGACGATAGGGAAATACATGATCGAGCGAATCCCCGGAAGCGGGCCGACCGGCAGCGGCGCCCGCGCTCCTTTTCAGACAAGCGAACGATCGCCGATATGCCGCCTTTTGCCGACGCTCCGTCTACGTCAAATAGCGCATGTACTCCAGCTGCTCTCGTCAAGATCAGTTGTGGCTTGCAGACTGCACATTCAAAACGCTCTCACGCGAAGACGGGGGATGGAATGCGATATCTTTGGGGAATGGTCGCACTGTTGGCCGCCAGCGCTGTTTCCGCATCACCCGCCCGGCTGGCTTATAAGGAACAGACTCTCGCGGTTCCGGGTTTCGGCGACTTCCTCGCGGTCGACGAAAGCTCGGTATGGCTGACGAACAAGGGCCGCGTCGAGCGCTGGTCCAGGAACGGCAAGCTTGCCGAAGTCGCCATGTCCGGGCCGTGCGGCGCGTTGACGCTGGCGGCGGGGTCGCTGTGGGTCGCCGACTGCAAGGACGGCACGCTCAACCGGATCGACGTTCGTGCGGCGCGGACGGTCGCGGTCATTCCCACGGGCATCGCCAATCCGGAAGGCGAGCTGAACGTGGTGGAAGGCGCCGGATCGGTCTGGGTGGCGAGCGACGGCGCCGGGCGCATCGCGCGGATCGATCCTGCCAGCAATCGGGTGATCGCCTCGATCGCCGTCGATGCGGGCACCTACTATCTTGCGTTCGGATTCGGCTCGCTCTGGGCGGTGAGCAGCAAGCATCGCTCCATCCAGCGGATCGATCCCGCGACGAACTCCGTGACCAAAAGGACGCTCCTGGGCAAGCAGCCGGGTTTCCTCGCCGCCGGCGAAGGCGCGGTCTGGGTGCAGGAGCAAGGCGATGGCACGGTCGCGCGCATCGATGCCCGAACGGGCGCGGTTTCGGGGCGCATCAAGGTGGCGGACAATCTGCTTTACGGCGACATCGATACCGGCGGCGGAGCGGTCTGGCTGCGCACCACCGCCGATCAGACCTTCGTCGTGATCAACCCGAAGTCCATGAAGATATCCGCGCGCATCGGTCCACCCGCCGGCAGCGGCGCGTTGCGCTGGACGCCCGGCGGCGTCTGGACGACCGCGCACGATCGGCACACCTTGTCATGGTGGAGCAGGGCCGCAAAGTAGCGCAAGCCCAAGCACGTCGCCGTGAAGCGCTTTACCCCGTGAGCGTCCTCACCGCGCTCGCCGTCGCCGAGGCGCGGTTCTCTACGCCCATCTTCTCGAACACCTGCTCGAGATGCTTGTTCACGGTGCGAGGGGAAATGCCGAGGACCTCGCTGATCTCGCGGTTGGGCTTGCCGCGGCTGAGCCATAGCAGCACCTCGGCCTCGCGCAGCGTGAGGCCGTGGCGCTGGGCGAGTGCCCGCTCCTCGTCCAGTTCGCTGATCCGCGCGATGCGGAACAGCCACTCGTCGGCGCTGCCGCGCCCGATGAGCACGAGATCGAGACGGCCGCCGCCCAGCTCGATGCGCGCCGAGGGGGCGTCGGTCGAATCCGCGGCCTGCATGCGGCGCAACGGCCGCAGCAGCGCCAAGGGCAGCATGCCGGGCTCGCCGTGCCACTCGGGGAAGAGCTGCTCGAGCACCTCGGCGGCCTTGGGGGTCGTCCAGCTGACCTCGCCCGCCGCATCGATCGCGATCACCGAGCGGCCGCTCGCGTCGAGCGCGAGATGGCTGCCCCGCGTCATGCGGGCATTGCCGAGGTGGACGCGGATGCGGGCGAGCAGTTCGTCGACGACCACCGGCTTGTGGACGTAATCGACGCCGCCGGCCTCGAGGCCCTGCACGACGTGCTCGGTATCGGTGAGGCCGGTCATGAAGATCACCGGCAAGTGCGCGAAGCGGCGGTCGGCCTTGATCCGGCGCGTCGTCTCGAACCCGTCGATGCCGGGCATCATGGCGTCCATCAGGATGAGATCGGGGGTGATGTGATCGAGCAGCTCGAGCGCGGACTCGCCGTCGTTCGCGACCAGTACGGTGTGGCCGGCGCGCTCGAGCGTCTGGTTGAGAAAGCTGAGCGACTCCGGCGTGTCGTCGACGACCAGCAAGGTGGCGGGATCGGAGAGGTCGCTAATCATGCGGGGCGGTTTCGAGCATCTTGAGGTAGGTCTTGAGATCGAACGCTTTGACCCGTGACCGCAGCGTCTCCACCAACGGCCCGCTCGACGGCAATTCGCGCTCCATTTCGTCGAGCTTGGCCCCGATCGCACGGACATGGCCCATCTTGCCCAGCCGCCGCAGCTCGATCAGATAGGGGGTTGCGCCGGGCAGGGGGACAAGCGGCAGCGCAGGCGCGCGCTCTTCGGAAGGTGCAGCCGCGCTCTCGGTGATCCACGCGAGCTTGAGCTGCACCGCCAGCACGTCGAGCAGCATCTCGAGCTCGACCGGCTTCATCACGAAGCCGTCATGCGCGCTTCTGCCGTCGCCGCCGGCGGCGAATTCGTGCGCATTGGCCGAGATCATGACGATGCGCAGGCTCGGGCCATGCGCGGCGCGCAGCGCCTCGGCAAGCGTCCATCCGCTCATGCCCGGAAGTTGGATGTCGAGCAGCGCGATGTCAGGCTTGCATCGCGCGGCAAGCGCCAGGCCTTCCGCACCGTTCCCGGCGGCGAAGACGGTGAAGCCGAGCGGCCGCAGCAGCCCCTGGAGGACGGCAAGCTGCGCATCGTCGTCGTCGACCACCAGGACAGTGCGGGCGGACCCCTCATAGCCGGTGATCCGGCGCAGCCGCGCCGTCTGCGGCGGCGCCTGCGCGGGCTCGGGCAGCATCAGCTTGAGCAGGAAGGAGCTGCCTTCGCCGGGCGTGCTGCGGACGGTGACCTCGCCGCCCATGATCTGGGTCAGCACGCGCGTGATCGCGAGCCCGAGCCCGGTGCCCGGCTGCGAGCGTGCGGCCGGCATGCCGCCGCGATCGAAGGGCTCGAAGATGCGCTCGAGGTCCTCGGGGCGGATGCCAAGGCCCGTGTCGGAGACTTCGATTTCGGCGATCTGGCAGCGATAGCGGACATGCAGCGCGGCATGGCCCTGCTGGGTGTATTTCACCGCGTTCGAGAGGAGGTTGATCAGCACCTGGCGGAGCCGCTTCTCGTCGGTGCGGACGAACTCGGGCAGGCGGCCGGCGTGGCTGTAGCGGAATTCGATGCCCTTGGCGTCCGCCTGCATGCGGAACATGTCGGCGAGCTGATCGAGCAGGGCGGGGAAGGGCACGACGTCGCGGCTGAGCTTGAGCACGCCGCTTTCGATGCGTGAAATATCGAGCAGGCCGTCGACGAGATTGGTGAGATGCTCGGACGACCGCCGGATCACGCGGCCCGCCTCTTGCGGATCGATCAGGGCGTCGCGCTCCAGCAGCTGCGAATAGCCGTAGATCGCATTGAGCGGCGAACGGATCTCGTGGCTGACGCCGGCAAGATAGCGGCTCTTGGCGGCGTTAGCCGCCTCGGCCGTCTCCTTGGCCTTCTGGCACGCGGCGTCGGTGAGCCGATGCGCGGCGATCTCGTCCATCAGCATCGATGTCTGCAGGCTGGATTTGCGCTCGGCGGCGCGGCGGATGTCGTGGGCCAGCACCAGCAGCCACGCAGCGACGCCGCCGAGCAACAGAAGCGTGAAGAACACCACCCACAGCGTCGTCGCGATAAACGGCCGCGCGCTCGGCTCGAGCGCCGAATATTCCGCATAGACGACGTAGAGCACGGCGCTGAACGCGCAGGTGAAGCAGCCCATCACCACGGCAAAATGCGCAATGTTATGAGGGATCAAGCGAACGGCCGAGGCGCCGCGCAGGCGATCCAGCATCCTCATCGTCCGCGGACGATCACGGTCGCCGCTGCGGGCATGGCGATGAAACAGGCATTGGGAGCGAGCACGACGCAGCCGATCGCGCTTTCCCCCCCCGACCGTTCCTTTGCCAACCCCTCCGTCGCGTGCACAGCGCTTCTCCAGATCGGAAAGATGCGCTGGGCGAGATCGACATCACGTCGGTCTGCAGGCGCGCATTCCCGTCGGCCCGGACTCCGCGGCTCCGGACAGCCTGTTATGCCGCATTGCAGCATCGAGCGCCATCGATTCTTTTTCCCGGCGCGGCATATGCCGGCATTGCGCACGGATCGGCGGATCCGCGCGGCTTCGGCAAAAGGTTAT
This sequence comes from uncultured Sphingomonadaceae bacterium, assembly GCA_964245585.1. Lineage (GTDB taxonomy): Bacteria > Pseudomonadota > Alphaproteobacteria > Sphingomonadales > Sphingomonadaceae > Solisphingomonas. Next base: position 79,655 of record CAXTMX010000002.1, read on the forward strand.
ACGTTCGATGACGTATGACGTCGCTGCGGGTTTTCGGATAGTTTGCGCCGATATTGGGTAACGCGGTGAAAAGATGGATGGAATTCGCGTAGGCAAGAGGGTGATCGGAGCGCAGGCGCCGGTAACCCTGGGCTGGGAAAACATCCCCAGGGTGCAGGGCGGGCCGGTGAAGCAATTCATCTTCACTTGGTTCCAGCCCGTGATGCTGTTCGCGCTGATCGCCTTCTGGTATTACGCGCCCAATTCCATCGCCAAGGCATCGACCGCCATCGGCATCGGCATCGGCTTCAAGGCGCTGTTGATGGCGCTTGAATGGGTCAACCCGCGCTACGATAGCTGGCGTCTGACCTGGAAGGAACTGGTCACCGACCTGTTCTATGTCGGGCTAGGCTATACCGTGCTCAGCACGGTCGAAAACTATATCGGCAGCGATGCCGCGATCGAGGCTCTCCAGCACTATTTCCAGCAGGACAAGTTCTTATGGTTCATGAGCTTGCCCTTGCTGGTGCAAGCGTTCCTGATCTCGTTCATCTTCGACTTCGGGCAGTATTGGATGCATCGCGGGATGCATAACTGGTACCCGCTGTGGCTGCCCCATTCCGTGCATCACTACATCACCCAATTGAATGTCAACAAGGGCGCCGTGGGCAACCCGGTCGAGCTCTTCCTGATCGGAATCGGCATCGGCGGCTTTTTCGACTTCCTGCCGCGCGCCGTCCTGCTCGCCGGCGCGTTGGGCATGGCGATCGGGACCTATCAGCATATCAATGTCCGCTTCAATTCGCCAAGGTGGTGGCGGTTCCTGTTCAATACCACCGAGCATCATAGCCTTCATCATTCGCAAGACTATGAAGCTACCCGAAGCAATTATTCCGGAGCCTATATCTTCATCGACCGTATGTTCGGCACCTGCCTCGACGGCGAGGCCGAACTGCTCGGGATGGAAGGTGGCCGCCGCATGTCGATCAGCGAGCAGATGACCTATCCTTTCACCGAGGGCTGGAAGTCGCTCAAGGAACGGTTCGGCCGGTCGACGGCCGGCGGCCCGGTGGCGGTGCCGGCCGAGTGAACGCCGCCTCGCCGGCATAGCCTTCCGCCGCCTGTCTCGTGCCAGGCCAGATCGTCAGGAGCGGCCGCTCAAGTCCTGCCGCGCCACGCGGCTTCAAACAGCCGCCTCACAAGGAGATCGCATGAACCTGCGTTTCATCGATTGGATCTGGCACGTGAGGGGCAGTCTGGCGCTCGCTCCCGGGCTATCGAGCGATGAAGCATTCGCCAGGCTCGACCCGCTGTTCCGCCAGACCGGCACCAGCCACGAACGAGCAAGCGATACGCTCACCTTCCGCAAGAAGGACCCGGCAGCCCAGGACAAGATGTCCATCTTCGATCGGGGCGTCTTGCAGATCGAACGAGGCGTGACCGGGCCGGTGCTGCACTATCATCTGATCAGCCGGGCATTGCTGTTCTGCTTTCTGGCGCCGCTGCTGTTTCTGGGCTTCGCCCAGCTGAACATAACCTTGGGTGAGCTTCACAAACCGCCACCCGAGGCCGCGGGCAAGAAATCCGCGAATGCCTCGAAAGAGGCCAAAAAGAAGAATGTCGAACTCCCGCAGAATCCGATAGACAAAGCCCTGGGCGCCCCCGCACCCGAAAAGCCCAAGAAAGACGGGAAGTCCGAAAAAGACGACGATAAGTTCTCGCCGACACCCGCTTACGTCTTCGCTGCCATTTTCGCCGCCTTGTATGTTGTGGGACGAATTCTCGAGGCCATATTGATCAAGGCTTTGGTCAGAAAGAGCTTGCGGGGATCATAATATTTACGGGCTTCACCGCCCGGCCCGGCGAGCGGCGTAGTTCTGAACGCCGCGAGGAGGCGGAAACGCTCTTCTTCTTCGTCTTCGCCCGGACGCGTCGTAGAAAAATATCCTCAGCGGGCGATCGGCAGCATCACTGCGCTGGCCGTCGTTCCCCCATGCCAGATGCTCTGCGTCGCCTTTCGGTAATCGCCCGCTTTGGCATACATGATGTTGGGCACGAAGGTCTGCGGGTTGCGATCGTAGAGCGGGAACAGGCTCGACTGGATCTGCACCATGATCCGGTGGCCGGGCAGGAACACGTGGTCGACATTGGGCAGCGCCCAGCGATAATGCTCGACCTTGCCCTGCTGGAGCGCGGCCGGCGCGGCGAAGCTCTTCATGTAGCGCCCGCGGAAGATCTCGATCCCGATCGGCAGCTCGTAGCCGGCCATCGACGGCTTGCCGCCCTGCTCGGGATGTTCGGGCACGTCGGCGGGATAGACATCGATCAGCTTGACCACCCAGTCGCTGTCGGTCCCGCTGGTCGCCGCGAACAGCTCGACCTCGGGCGCGCCCATGATGTGCACCGGCTTGTCGAGCGGCGCGGTCTTCCAGGCGACGACGTCGGGACGATCCGAGACGAAACGCTGGTCGTGCACCAGCCATGGCTTCCACTGCGTCGCGTCGCCCATCGCGATCGGACGCGGGAGAAACGGCACCGGATGGGCGGGATCGCTGACATAGTCGTCGTGCCCTGCGGTCGCCGGACGCTCGAAGGTGGCGGCGCCGCCGGCCGCGAGATAGATCGGCGTCGCGGTGCCCATCGGCCAGCGCGGCGCGCTTTCCCACTGGTTGATGCCGGTCGCATAGGTGAGCACCGGCGGGGTGTGAGGGTCGGGCGCGCCTTTCAGCCAGTGGTCGAGGAACGGCTTCAGATATTTGACGCGCCACTCGCGCGCCGTGTCCCCGGTCAGGTTCAGCGCGCCGAGGTCATAGCCGGTATGATTGGCCCCCGAATGACGCCACGGCCCGATCACCAGCGTGACCATGTCGTTGTTCGTGTCCTTGGGCTCCAGCGCGCGATAGACGGCAGGCGCGCCGTAGCTGTCTTCCTGGTCCCACTGGCCGACCTCGAGCATCGTCGGCACCGTCAATGGCCGCGCCGCAAGCCATTTGTCGGCCGCCTGGAGCGACCAGAAATCGGTATAGGCCGGGTTCTCGAGGAACTTGCGGACGCCGGGATAGTGCGTGATTCCCAGCATCTTGGCAAAGTCCCCGGCGGAGCCTGCCTCGAGGTAGCGCGTGTAATCGTCGCCCGCGCCGAGCGCGAACTCGCCGCCGCCCTGCGCCTTGTTGGTCGCCTGGCCCACGGCATAGTCGAACGAATTGACGCGAAACGCGCCGTTGTGAAACCAGTCGTCGCCCATCCAACCGTCGACCATCGGGCTTTCGGGAACCGCCGCCTTGAGCGCGGGATGCGGATTGATCTGCGCCATCAGCGTCGTGAAGCCGAGATAGGACGAGCCGATGATCCCGACCTTGCCGTTCGATTCCGGCACGTTCTTCACCAGCCAGTCGATCGTGTCATAGGCGTCGGTGGATTCGTCGATGCCCGTGGCGTTGAGCGGGCCCGCGAGCGGCCGGTTCATCACATAGGCGCCTTCGGAGCGATGCAGGCCGCGGATATCCTGATACACGCGGATGTAGCCGTCTTCGGCGAATTCCGTATCCATCACGTCGAGGATGTCGACGATCCGCTGGCTGGCGACGCGATGGGTCGCCTCATGCGCGTCATAGGGCGTGCGCGACAGCAGGATCGGCGCCCGCCCCGTGCCCTTTTTCATGACCAAGACCGTGAAGAGCTTCGTTCCGTCGCGCATCGGCACCATCGCCTCGCGGCGAACGAAATCGGCAGAGGGAAGCGTCTGCTCGTAGCTGGCGACGACGTCCGGCGTCATCGGCGTCACGCGCGCTGCGTCTTGGGCAACCGCAACGGCAGCATTGGCGCAAAGAAGCCAGGCAGCGAACGAAACGGAATATCGGCATAAGCTTGTCATGGCGGTGAGCTTATGCGTCGCGCGGCTGCGTCGCAAGGCCGCGGGCGCACCGCGCACGCCATCGCGGAAGAGCATGCGCCAGATCAATCGCGACGTCGCCGCCGCGCAAAGGCGGCGCCCAATCGCCTGGGCCGTCGTGGTGCGTGACGCAGTCGGCGGCGAAAGGGTCTCTACACGCGCGTTCCCTGTTACAGCGGGATTTTACAGGGAGTGTTCCGCTCTCACGCCCCGCTTCGACTATAAGAAAGCGCAGAACCCAGATCGTTGCCGACATAGGCGTAGAGGTTCATGCCGGCTTCGTAGCCGATCGGATCGGCCTGGAGGAACCGGCCGAGCGTCGGCGAGTAGATCCGCGCCTTGTAGTAATACATCCCGAGCGACGCGATCCACGCCTGGCCGGTGTACTGGAACCGGCCGACGTTGCCCGACGCCGGGATGCCGTAGGCATCGTAGCTGTTGATCGCGATGGGTGCGCCGCTACCGTCGCTGATCGCGACGATCGAGCCGCGCTCGTCGGCATGGAGGAAGCGCCGGTCGGTCATGCCCGGGCCCTCGTACCACACCAACGGCTCGTCGTCGCCCGGGCCGAACACGTAGCGCCGCACGATCGGCCCGGCGCCGCCGGCATAGGACCGCTCCATCACCAGGTTGGGCCCGTCGGGCGCGAGCAGCACGCTCTCTGCCGAGATATAGTCGAGGCGCTCGAGCGGATCGGCCAGCAGCGTGGTCGCGCCCGGCGCGTTCCACAGCCGGTCCTGCGAGGTGTACTGATAGGTCTGGCTCCCCGCCGAGGTCAGGTTGCCCCGACCGTCGTAGGTCGGCGCGACCGGGCCCGAGGCGGTATATTGGTTGAGACCATTCGCCGTATAGCTGCGATTGACGTTGTAATAGCCGTTCCACGCATAAGCGTCGTTCGACGCCGTGCGGCTGCCGATCTGACCCGCCGCGTTGTAGCCGGCGAAGCTGTAGCTCTGGTCCGCCGAGCTGCCCGCCAGGTCCTGCGTCAGCGAGGTCAGCCGCGATGCCTCGTCGTAAGCGTAGCCCGTCGTCGTGCCGTTGCCCCGCGTCAGCGACGTGCGCCGGCCCAGATCGTCATAGGCGTAGCTCGCCAACACCCCGATCCCCGACGCAGCGCCGTTCTCCCGGATCGCGCTCACCTCGCCCGTCACCAGATAATCATAGCCGACATAATTGCCGTCGTCCCACGTCAGACGCGTCCGCCGACCGGATGAATCATATTGATAGGTGAAGTTGTAATAATAATTGGACTCGCCAGTCCGGCGGCCGAGCGCGTCATAGGCGAAGATGGTCCGGTTGAGCGCGTTCTTGGCGGCGAGTGTCAGCCGACCGAGATTGTCGTACGTGTAGGTGATGTCCTCATCGTCAGCGCCCAGGCTCGGCAGGTCGCGGAAGGTCGGGCGGTTGAGATTGTCGTAGGCGAAGCCGATCAGATTGCCGTCGCGCAGCCGACGCTGCGTGACGTTGGAGGCAGCGTCGTAGGTCAGGCCTTCGTAATCGGTGGTCGACGACACCGCGCCGTTCGCCGCGGTCGGGTAGCGCGTCTGGCTCAACCGGTCGAACCCGTCGTAGACATAGGTGGTGAGATTGCCCTTGGCGTCCGCTACCGTCGCCAGCTTGCCGTTGTTCGTATAACTGCTCGTCACCTCGTCCTGCTGCAGCGCGGTGCCGTAGCCGCGCTGAACCTTGGTCACCTGGCCGGCGGCGTCGTAGATTTGCTTGACGATCCGGTCGGGGCCGAATGTGCCGGGGGTGGCGCCGTCGCATGCCGAGGCAGGAATGGACGTGAGCACCGACGGCGCGTTCATTCGCTCGGCGATGCAGATCACGCGGCTGGCATCGTCATATTCGAACTGCCGCAGCTGATATTGCGCATTCGAGCTCACGCTGACGAGGGCCTCAATTTGAAGTCGCCCCTTGGAGTCATAACTGTTCGTCTTACGGACAAGCGGCACAAACGCAGCCCAATCGCCGTCCGATTGGCTGTTCACCGTGCCCTGTTCGGCCGTGACTATTTGGCCGTCGAGGTTGTAACTATTCCTGATTGCGCGATTCTTAAGCGGCCCGCCGCCGTCCGGATCGGGGCTGATAACACCCGTGACCTGCCGGGCGGCGTCATAGCGATAGCGGATCGTGTCCGCATTTCCCGCCAGCGGACCATCCACGGTCAGGACGTTGCCGATATTGTCGTAGGTCATCGCCGTTGTAGCGCTAACCGACCCGGTTCCCGATCTCGCCGTCACCGATGTCGGAAGCAAATTGCTCGCCACGGCCGACGAACCCGGCTGATAGGTGATCGCCGTCTGCGTTTCGTCCACCGTGCTTGTGCAAGACGAGCCCGTCTGGCACTGCGACGTCCCGGTCAGCTTATAAATCGGCGTCGCTGCCTGAACCAGCGCGCCGGCGGAGTTCTTGGACCAAGCGTAATGCGGCGATCGTCCAGCACATCTTCCAGCGCTATGTCGCGCTCGGCTCGGGACGCGCGCTGATCGAAGAGCTAGCGACGGATGGCTATCGTACCAAACTCAGGCCGCAGTCGGGCAAGCCGATGCGGGGAGGGGTGCCGTTCGGGCGCGGCATGCTGTTCGCCTTGCTGTCCAATCGCATCTACCTGGGCGAGGTCGTCCACAAGGGTGTCTCCCATCCTGGCAAGCATGCAGCGCTGATCGAGCGGCCGCTGTGGGACGCGGTCCAGCAGCTGATCGCGGACAATCGGGTCAGTCGTAAGGAGCGGCGCAATGCCCGAGCGCCGAGTCTGCTCGCCGGCATCCTCATCGACCAACACGGTCGCAGGATGTCGCCGAGCCATGCTGTCAAGTCCGGCAAACGCTATCGCTACTATGTCACTCAAGCTGCAGAACTTGTCGCAGACAGACCACCGGCATGCCGTCTGCCAGCGCATGACATCGAGGCCGCGGTTGTAGCGCAGCTCCGTAAGCTGCTGACCGACCGGAGTGCGATCGCCAAGCTCGGCAATGGCGATGCGAAGATCTCCGCGGCGATGATCGAGATGGCTGCCGCGTCAGCGGCAAAGCTAGCGACGAGTTACGGTCGGCGCAGCATCGTCATGCGGCTCGTCAGCCTTGTCTGTCTCGATGATACACAAATCTCGATTAGCATCGATCGCGCAGCCCTGCTCCTCATGCTGGGCACCGAGGGGGAAGCGGATACATCCCCGTTGGTGCTCACTGCACCGGCAATCAGGGTCCGCCATGGCAAGGACGTCAAGCTGGTACTAGCCGGTCAGGATGGCTCAGTCGCGATCGCGGACCGCAGCCTCGTCGATCTGCTCGCCGAAGCACGTGCCGCACGCGAGGCAGTGTTCGCCGCGCCTGCCAGCTCGATCAAGGACATCGCTGGCAGCATCGGTCAATGCCGCAGCCGCATGGCACGCCTGATCAGGCTGTCGTGGCTCGCGCCCGACCTCGTCGAGGCGATCGTCAATGGCCGGCATCCACCCAACCTGACCCCGCGCAAGCTGCTCGTGACCGACCTGCCGCTGTGTTGGGACGAGCAGAAGGCATTGCTCGGGTTCGCCGAGCCACCACCCTCGTGCAGTCTGGATATTGGGCTTCTGAGACTGAAGGCCTCTTCTCGCCCCGATAGCCATAAGATCGACGTCTGCTGACTGCACGGCGAAGTGCCACGCCCGCAAAGTTTCGGAAATACGGTAAGAATTTAGCCTGGCTCACGAAGCTGGCCATTAGTCTCGGAATATTAAACTAGATGGTGCCGCTTACAGGACTCGAACCTGTGACCCCCGCATTACGAATGCGATGCTCTACCAACTGAGCTAAAGCGGCGCCGGCCCGTATCGGGGCGTCGGGCGACTTACCAGCGGGCCGGACCCCTGACAAGCGCGCCCCGGCCGACGCCGAAGTTTAACCAAAGCGCAACCACGCCGGATGCATGAGATGGCGTTGGCACGGTGACGGGCAGGATACCCCTTATGGATAATTTGCGCGCGATCGAGGGCGTCGGGGACGAGCCCGAATATGGCGGGCGCGACGAGCCCGAGATGGACACGCCGCCCGCGATCGGCACCGACGAACGCCGCATGCACGTCCGCGCCTATAATTATTGGGTGTCGCTGCTCGCCGATCGCACCTACCCGTCCGTCGAGGATCTCGATCCGGCCAACGCCAGCGATTTCGGCCCGCACAGCGTATTGCTCGATTTCACCGCCGGCGCCGAAAATCCCGGGATCGGCTACCTCGGCGCGTCGCTGCGCGTCGAATGCGGGCTCGAGGAGGACATCCGCACGATCGCCGAAGTGCCCAGCCGCTCGCTTCTGTCGCGGCTGACCGATCATTATCTCCAGATCATCGCCAATCGCGCGCCGATCGGGTTCGAAGCGGAGTTCGTCAGCCAGCGCGGGCGCAACACGCTCTACCGCGGCATCCTGATGCCCTTCTCGTCCGACGACGACACGATCGACTTCATCTACGGCGTGATCAACTGGAAGGAACTCGCCGACGTCGAGACCACGGCCGGGCTCGTGCTCGAGGTCGACAGGTCGCTCCAGGACGCCGCACCGTCGCCCGCGCCGAACCCGATCTGGGCGGATGGCCCAAGCGCCGATCCCGTGCCTACGCCGGCGTTCGAGCCCGCCGCGGAGCTCGGTCCGGTCCCTGACGACGATGGTCTGCCCGATGCTCCGGCCGGCGACGGCCTGCCCGATCGGCTGGCGCTCGCGCGCGAGGGCGTGGAGTTGTTCAAGGCGAGCGATGCGCGCAGCCGGGCCGCGCTCTATCGCGCGCTCGGCCTGGCCTATGATTTCGCGCTCGCCGCCGAGGCCGCGCCCGAGGATTATGCCGAGCTGCTGCGCGACGCCGGGCTGGCCATGCAAGCGCGCGCGCCGATGACGCCGGTCGCCAAGCTCGTGTTCGGCGCCGATTGCGACAAGGCGCGGCTGACGGAGTTCGCCGCGGTCCTGTCTTATGCGCGTCGCCACGATCTGGCGGCGGGCGCTCTGCGCGAGCAGCTCGAGCGGCAGCCCGGCGGGATCAAGGCGATCGTCCGCGAGGAGCGCGTTGCGCGCCGTCCGGCGGCGCGTCCGTCGATGGCCGAAGCCGCCCGGGCGGCGCTGCGCCGCGCACCGGCCCAGGCGCGGATCACGCTGCCGTCGGGCGGCGACGAATTCGTCCTGCTGATCGCGCGGCGCGAGCCCGACGGCAGCCTGGCGGTGCTGGCGCCAGTGCCGTCCGATGCGGCCCTGCTCGATCGCGCGATGCGCGGGATCGCGCGCTGACGTCCCGGTTCGCGCCCTGGGCTTGAGTAGCGTTCGGCCGCGGCGCATAGCCACACACCAAGCGGCAGCTCCAGGCCGGCGGAGAGGGCGATGAAACCACAAGGCGCGCGGCAGAAGCCTGCGGCATCCCCCTTCCACGAGGCGTTCGCCGACGCGCTGATCACCGGCGCTCTGCCTGGCGAGACCGACAGCTTCGACGACAAGGCCCGCGCCGAGGCGGCGGACTATATCAGCGCCGCGGCGCTGCACCGCATCGGCGGCGCGCCGGTCGTGCGGCTGGAATCGATTGGCGGCGCGGCCTCGCGCCGGCTGATGCGGCTGGTGGTGATCAACGACGACATGCCCTTCCTGGTCGATTCGGTCGCCGCCGCGATCGGCGCGCGCGGGCTGGGCATCACCCGCCTGCTCCATCCGGTGGTGACGCTGCGCCGCCGCGCGGACGGCACGATCGACGAGATCCTCGCCCCCGGCGCCAGCGGCGAACGGCGGGAGTCCATCATCTATATGGAGATCGACCGCGCCGACGCGCGCGTCCGCCGCGCGCTGGCCGACGAGATCGTCGCGATCCTCGGCGACATCCGCGCCGCGGTGAGCGACTGGCCGAAGCTCCAGGTGGCGCTGCGCGACGAGGCCGATCGCGGTCCCGACGGCGAGGGCGCGGCGCTGCTGCGCTGGTTCCTCGAGGGCAATCTGACTTTGCTCGGCCATCGCATCGAGCGGCGCGACGGCAAGGGCGCGCCCGAGCCGGCGCTCGGCATCCTGCGCCTGCCCGGCCCGCCGCTCTGGAGCGATGCGACGCGCGCGGCGGCGATCGCCTTCTTCGAACAGGGCGGCGAGGCGCCGCTGCTGCTCAAGGCCGATCGCGAGGCGACCGTGCATCGCCGCGTCCCGCTCGACCTGATCGTGCTGCCGCGTCGCGACGGCGGGAAGATCGTCGGCGTCTCGGTCCACGCCGGGCTGTGGACCTCGGCGGCGCTGTCGGCGCGGCCCGATCGCGTGCCGCTGCTGCGCACGCGCCTCGCCGCGCTCGAGGCGAAATACGGCTTCGATCCGTCGGGCCACGCCGGCAAGGCGCTGCGCCATACATTGTCGGTCCTGCCGCACGACCTGCTGACCGGCTTCTCGGCAGCGGCGCTCGAGACGCTGGCGCTGACTGCGATGTCGCTGAGCGATCGGCCGCGACCCAAGCTGGTGCTGGTCGAGGGCGCGCTCGGCAGCCATCTGTTCGCGTTCGTCTGGCTGCCGCGCGACGCGCTGACCAACGCGCGCCGCGCCCAGATCGCCGCGATGCTGGCGCAGGCGGCCGGAGCGACCGTGTCGAGCTGGACGATCGAGCTCGGCGACGGCGATCTCGCGCTGATCCGCTACACGCTCGATACCGATCCCGACGTGCGTGCTCCCGACATCGCCGCGCTCGATCAGGCGATCAAGCAGATGGTGCGCGGCTGGGCCCCCGCGCTCGAGGCGGCGCTCGCCGGGCTGGCGCCGGCCAACCGCGCGACGCGGCTGGGCATCACTTATGCCGGCGCGTTCCCGCTGGCCTATCGCGAGCGCTATGGCGCCGAGGATGCGTCGCGCGACGTGCTGCGCCTGCACGAGCTGGCCGACGATCGGCAGCGCTCGGTGCGCATCTATCGGCTGGCGGACGACGCCGAATGCGTGCTGCGGCTCAAGCTCTATCGCCTTGGCGGGCTGGTGCCGCTGTCCGACGTCGTCCCGGTGCTCGAGAATTTCGGCTTCCGCGTGATGAAGGAGACCCCGACCCGGCTCGAGCCGGCAGAGCTCGGCAACATCCACGAATTCGCCGTCGAGATGGCGAACGGCGCGGCCGCGGCACCTTTGCTCGAGCGTGCCGCGGTGATCGAGGGCGCGATCGCCGCAGTGCTCGAGGCGCGGTCGGAAAACGACGCGTTCAACCAGCTCGTCGTCTCGGTCCCGCTCGGCCCGCACGATGTCGTGCTGCTGCGCGCCTGGTTCCGCTATCTGCGCCAGACCGGGCTGTCCTACGGCCTCGCCACCGTGGTCGAGGCGCTGCGCAAGGCGCCCGACATCGCGCGCGGGCTGCTGTCCCTGTTCGTCGCGCTGCACCATCCGGCGGCGGCGAAGAAATCGGAGGCATCGGCCAAGGCCGCCAACGCCGCGATCGACGCCGCCTTGCTCAAGGTCGCCGCGATCGACGACGATCGCATCCTGCGCCGGCTACGGGCGGTGGTCTCGGCGACGCTGCGCACCAACGCTTTCACTCCCGCCGCGCAGGAGGCGCTGGCGTTCAAGTTCGACAGCGCGGCGATCCCCGGCCTGCCCGCGCCGCGGCCGTGGCGCGAGATCTGGATCTACAGCCCACGCGTCGAGGGGATCCACCTGCGCGGCGGCCCGATCGCGCGCGGCGGCATCCGCTGGTCCGACCGGCGCGACGATTTCCGCACCGAGATCCTCGGGCTGATGAAGGCGCAGGTGGTCAAGAACGCAGTGATCGTGCCGACCGGCGCGAAGGGGGGCTTCTATCCCAAGCAGCTGCCGCCCCCGTCGGATCGCCCGGCGTGGCTCGCCGAGGGCACCGAGAGCTACCGCATCTTCATCCGCGCGCTGCTGTCGGTCACCGACAATATCGTCGAGGGTGCGGTGGTGCACCCCGAAGGGGTGACGATTCGCGACGGCGACGATCCCTATTTCGTCGTCGCCGCCGACAAGGGCACGGCGAGCTTCTCCGACATCGCCAACGAAATCGCCACCACACGCGGCTTCTGGCTGGGCGATGCGTTCGCCAGCGGCGGCAGCCAGGGCTACGATCACAAGGCGATGGGGATCACCGCCAAGGGCGCGTGGATCTCGGTCACGCGCCACTTCGCCGAGATGGGCGTCGACGTCCAGGCCCAGCCGATCCTTGTCGCCGGCTGCGGCGACATGTCGGGCGACGTGTTCGGCAACGGCATGCTGCTGTCCAAGGCGATCAAGCTCGTCGCGGCGTTCGACCACCGCCACATCTTTCTCGATCCCGCGCCCGATCCGGCGAAGAGCTGGGCCGAGCGCAACCGCCTGTTCGCGCTGCCGGCGTCGTCGTGGGCCGACTATGACGCCAAGCTGATCTCCAAGGGGGGCGGCGTCTTCCCGCGCAGCCAGAAGGAGATCCCGCTGTCGCCGGAGGTCAAGGCCTTGCTTGGCGTCGAAGCCGACACGCTCGATCCATCGGGGCTGATCAATGCGATCCTCAAGGCCAAGGTCGATCTGCTGTGGTTCGGCGGGATCGGCACCTATATCAAAGGCGAGGCCGAGAACCATGTCGAGGTCGGCGATCCGGCCAACGACGCGCACCGCGTCAACGGCAACCAGGTCGGCGCCAAGGTGATCGGCGAGGGCGCCAACCTTTCGACCACCCAGGCCGGGCGGATCGAATTCGCGCGCGCCGGCGGGCGGATCAACACCGATTTCATCGACAATTCGGCCGGGGTCGACTGCTCGGACAATGAGGTCAACATCAAGATCGCGCTCAATCGCGAGATGATCGAGGGCCGGCTGCCGTTCGCGCAGCGCAACGCGCTGCTCGTGGCGATGACCGACGAGGTCGCAGCGCTCGTGCTCGAGGACAATCGGCTGCAGACGCTGGCGCTGTCGATCGCCGAGCGCGGCGGCGCCGACGCGCTGCCGTCGCAGGTGCGGGTGATCGAAATTCTCGAAGCGAGCGGGCGGCTCGACCGCGCGGTCGAGGGGCTCGAGAACAATGACGAACTACTGCGCCGCAGCCAGGACCAGCGCGGCCTGACCCGGCCCGAGCTCGCCGTGCTGCTCGCGCACGGCAAGCTCGCGCTGCAGGCCGCCATCGAGGCAGCGCGCCTGCCCGACGATCCAACGCTGCGGCCGGTGCTCCACGCGGCATTTCCCAAAGCGATGGTCGCCAAGCATGCCGCGGCGATCGACGCGCACCGCCTGCGTCGCGAGATCATCGCCACCGAGATCGCCAATATCGTCGTCAATCGCCTGGGCATCACCGCGCCGTTCGAGCTGGCCGAAGAAGGCGGGGTCGCGTTGGCCCAGGTCGCGACCGCTTACGAAGCCGCCGACGCGATCTTCGACCTTGCTGAACTGTGGCGCGCGATCGAGGCCGAACCGATCGCCGAAAGCGCGCGCCTGACCCTGCTTGAAACCGCTGCGCAGAACGTGCGGCGGCATGTCGCCGACATCCTGCGCGCGACGCTGCCCGAAGCGTTGCCCGGCGAGATCGCCGTCGCGCTCGGCGCCGGGGTCAAGCGGCTTGCGGCCGCTGCCGACGGGTTGCTTGCCGCCGCGTCGCACAACGAAGCGAGCGCGCTCAGGACTCGTCTCGCCGCGACCGGCGCAAGCGCCGAGCTGATCAGCCGGCTGGTCCGCCTGGAGGTGCTCGACGGCGCGATCGGCACGGCGACGCTGGCGCAGCGGCTCGGCATCTCCGAGCTCAGCGCGACCAGCGCCTATGTCCGCCTCGGCGAGGCGCTGGCGCTCGATTGGGCGAAGAGCGCGGCGCAGCGCTTCGCCTCGTCCGATCCATGGGAACGCCTGGTGACTGCGGGACTGGTGCGCGACTTCGAGCAGCTGCGGCTCGATTTCCTCGCCCGCGCCGGCGGCAAGGAGCCGCTCGGCGCGGTTGAAGATTGGCTCGCCGCACAGGCCCCGCGCGTCGCGCAGTTCAACGCGCTGGTCGCGCGCGCGCGCACCACCGCGACGCCGAGCGCGGCGATGCTCGCGCAGATCGGCGCGCAGGCGCGGGCGCTGCTAGCCCGCTGACCTCGCCCGCTGCGCCTTCTGGCGGCGGGCGACTTCGCCGCGCCAAGCGCGCGTGCGCAGCCACATGATGATCCCGGTGATTCCGAGCACGGCCGGAGCGACCCCGCCGAGGAAGATGACGATCTGCCACGCCAGCCCCATGTTGCTGCCGTCGTGCAGCTGCCGCATCAGCCGCGCGGTTCCGGCATTTGCGCCCCGGCGGTTGCGCGCCCGATCGACCTCGCCGGTCTCGTCGTCGACGGTGACTTCGGCCGGGCGGGCGCCCTCGCGGGCGAAGCCGATCCGCCATGTCGGCATCGCATCGGTCGGCCAGCCGATCGACACCGGCGCCCCGTCTGCTTCTGCCGTGGCGGCGGCGAGTGCCGCGTCGGGGGTCAGCCGGGGCGCGGCGAGGGGCTTCGCACGGAACCGATCGGGGCCGCCCCCGCCCATTCCGCCGGGCCCGCCGCGCTGCTGCGCAGGCGCGCCGGTGAGCGCGCCGAAGAAGGCGGGGAAGGAGATCCACGCGCCGGTCAGCGACAGCATCGCCAAGGGCAGCGCAATCCAGAAACCGATCTGGTGATGCAGGTTGGTCTCGACGTCGTTGCCGCGCCGCCAGCGGAACGCGCGCCTGATGCTGCCCGCGGCCGGCCACCACAGCCATAGCCCGGTCAGCGCGGAGACGAGCATCGCCACGCCGAGCCAGCCGACGATCTGGCGCCCGACGCCGGGCACCAGCAGGCTGCCGTGGAAATTGTGCATCCAGCGGATCGGGCCGGCATTGCCGTCCGCCACGTCGAGCACGCGCGCGTCGGCCGGATTGAGCCACACGTTGACGCGTGCCGGCGGGCCGCGCCGCGCGCCGCCGTCTGGCCGGCCGCGCACGGCAGTGACGATCACCGGGCCGCCCTCCTCGGGGTAGCGCAGCGTGCTGACGCGATCGTCGGCGGCGATGCGTGGGCGCGCGGCGGCGACATAGGCGCTCGGCGGGAGCGTGCCCGGCGTGCCGCTGACGGCATAGCGCTGGGGGTTGAGCTTGGTGTCGAGCGCGTCGTGCCACACCAGCGCCGAACCGGTCAGCGCCAGCGGGATCAGCACGATCGCGAGGAGGATGCCGATCCACTTGTGAAACTGGAACCACAGCCGCCGCAGGCCGGGTTTGGCTAGGTCGCCCATGTCTTTCCCTTCATCGATGGTCGCACGCGCGCCGCCTCAGGCATCGGCCCAGCGCCGCAGCAGATTGTGATAGACCCCGGTCAGCTGGATCACCGCCGGATCGCCGTGGCCGCGATCGGCGGCGACCACCTGGATCGCGCCGTCGAGATCGAACAGCAGCCGTCGCGCGCCATCGTCGCGCACCATGCTCTGGATCCAGAAGAACGAAGCGAGCCGGGTGCCGCGCTCGACCGGGGTGACATGGTGCAGGCTCGACGCCGGATAAAGCAGCAGCTGCCCCGCCGGCAGCTTGGTCTGCTGGACGCCGAAGGCGGTTTCGACGACCAGCTCGCCGCCGTCATATTCGTCCGGATCGCTGAGGAACAGGGTCGCCGACAGATCGCTGCGCACGCGAAAATCGCTGCCGCGATGCAGCCGGATCGCATTGTCGACATGGGTCGCGAACGCGTCGCCGCGTTCGTAGCGGTTGAACAGCGGCGGGAACACCTTGAGCGGCAGCGCGGCGGCGACGAACAAAGGCGTGCGGCCCAGCGCATCGACGATTGTCGCGCCGAGGCGCTGCGCCGTCGGCGAATCCTCGGGCAGCTGACGGTTGCGCTTGGCCAGCGCCGACTGACGGCCCGAGGTGACGTTGCCGTCGATCCACTCCGCCGTGGCCAGCGCCGCGCGGGCCTGGTCGACCGCGGCGCGATCGAGCACGGGGATCGCGATCATCATCGGGTATCGGTCAGGCGGCGAGCTTGAACGGGATGTTGAGAAAGCCGATCGCCTCGACCGCCTGGCCAGCCTGCATGCCGGGCAGGAACTTCCATCGCCGCACCGTATCGAGCGCGGCCTCGTCGAGCCGTTCCGATCCGCTCGAGCGCGCGATGCCGATCTCCTTCACCCGCCCTTCGGCGGTGATCACCACGCGCAGCCGCACCGTTCCCTGCTCGCCCCGGCGGCGCGATTCGAGCGGATAGCGGGGGGAGGGGTTATGCAGGCT
>CAXTMX010000003.1:0-54416 GCA_964245585.1 uncultured Sphingomonadaceae bacterium
GAGCCAGTTCCCGGTGGTGGGACCGCAGCTGCAGGAGCCGAGCCGGATCGGCGGTCGGCCAGGCGAGAGCACCGTCGTTGGCCAGCTGCGTTACCACCGCCACCGGCACGTCGGGCGGGAAGACCCCGCCGACCCCCGAGCTGACGACGAGATCGCCGCGGCGGAACGGATTGGCGCCGGCGCCGAGCGGACGCAGGTCGATCGCGCCGTCACCTCGCCCGACCGCGAGCGCCGCGGCGCCGTTGCGCACGATCCGCACCGGCACGACGCTGCCGCCGTCGGTCAGCAGCATCACGCGCGCGGCGAAGTGACCCAGCTCGACGATGCGGCCGACGATGCCCTCGGTCGAGCGGACCGGTTGACCGATGCGCACACCCTCGATCGAGCCCGCGCCGATCGTGGCGAGCCGGCGACTGCTGGTGACGGTAGATCCGATCACGCGCGTCGTGACGATATGCTGCGGCGCGATCGCGACCATGGGGAGCAGCTGGCGCAGCCGGCGGTTTTCGAATTCGGTCGTGCGCGCGGCGATCAGCCGGGCGCGGGCGACTTCCAATTCGCGGCGCAGCGCCCGATTTTGCCTGGCGGCATCATAATAAGCGTCCACGCCATCGAGCAGCGACGCGCCGGCGCGGACCCCGGCGCGGCCGGCGGCCGAGATCGGCGCGCCAAGATCAAGAAATCCGCCGCGCAGCAAGGCGAACCCTGGAGGATCGAGGTGGGCGATAAGGACCAGACCCAAGCCCGTGATCGTGCCGGCGATCGCGACGACATAGCCCAGGAACAGGCCATATTGCGCGCGGCGGGAAAATCCGGGGCGCCGATGTCTGGGCGGCGCCATGATCGGGCGGCCTTCCCGATCAGGCCGTCTGCAGCACGCCGCGGAAGAGCGGGTCTTCCAAGGCGCGCCCGGTGCCCAGCGCGACGCAGGTCAGCGGATCGTCGGCGATCGTCACGGGCAGTCCGGTCTCGTCGCGCAGCACTTCGTCGATCCCCTGGAGCAGCGCGCCGCCGCCGGTCAGGACGATGCCCTGGTCGACGATATCGGCAGCGAGCTCGGGCGCGGTATTCTCGAGCGCGATGCGCACGCCTTCCACGATGGTGCCGACGGGTTCGCTCAGCGCCTCGGCGATCTGGCCCTGGTTGATCATGATCTCCTTGGGCACGCCATTGACGAGGTCGCGGCCCTTGATGTGGATCGTCTGGCCGATGCCGTCGGCCGGCGCCTTGGCGGTTCCGACCTCCTTCTTGATCCGCTCCGCGGTGGCGTCGCCGATCAGCAGGTTGTGGTTGCGCCTGACGTAGGACGCGATCGCCTCGTCCATCTTGTCGCCGCCGACGCGGACCGACGTGGTGTAGGCCAAGCCGCGCAACGACAGCACCGCGACCTCGGTGGTGCCGCCGCCGATATCGACGACCATCGAGCCGATCGGCTCGGTCACCGGCATGCCCGCGCCGATCGCGGCGGCCATCGGCTCCTCGATCAGGAAGACCTGACTCGCGCCGGCGTTGGAAGCCGCGTCGCGGATCGCGCGGCGCTCGACCTTGGTCGAGCCCGAGGGCACGCAGATCACGATCTCGGGCCAGCGGAACATGCGCATCTTGCTGCCATGAACCTTCTGGATGAAGTGCTTGATCATCTGCTCGGCGACGTCGATGTCGGCGATGACGCCGTCGCGCAGCGGGCGGATCGCCTCGATCGAGCCCGGCGTCTTGCCCATCATCAATTTCGCGTCGTCGCCGACGGCGCGGACGCGCTTGACCCCCTCGATCGTCTCGATCGCGACGACCGAAGGCTCGTTGAGCACGATGCCCCGTCCGCGCAGATAGACGACGGTGTTCGCGGTGCCGAGATCGATCGCCATGTCGTGCGACATGAATTTAAACCAGCGCGTGAAAAACATGCCTTGCCCGTCTCGCCTGTCGATCGAATTAACCGAGCGCGACCAGAGGATAATGCCGCTGAATTCGGCGATTTGTCGGGTCGCGGGAACGCGTCGATTGGGCTAGAGCGTTCACCATGTCAATACGCCGCCTCCCGGAGCAATTGGTAAATCGCATTGCTGCCGGCGAAGTGGTCGAACGGCCGGCGAGCGCGCTTAAGGAATTGGTCGAAAACGCGATCGATGCCGACGCGACGCGGATCACGGCGCGGATCGCCGAGGGCGGGATCGCGCTGATCGAAGTGTCCGACGACGGGCGCGGGATGGCGCAGGACGAGCTGGCGCTGGCGCTTGAGCGGCACGCCACCTCCAAGCTGCCTGACGACGCTATCGATGCGGTCGAAACGCTTGGTTTTCGGGGCGAGGCGTTGCCGTCGATCGCCAGCGTATCGCGGCTGACGCTCGAAAGCCGCCAATATGGGGGCGACGGCTGGTCGCGCATGGTCGCGTTCGGCACGCTGGACGGCGAGGGGCCGGCAGGAATTCCGCCCGGCAGCCGCGTGCGCGCCGAGGCGCTGTTCGAGCGCGTACCGGCGCGGCGCAAATTCCTCCGCTCGGCACGTTCCGAATATGCCGCTTGCGTCGACGCGATGAAGCGGCTGGCGATGGCGCGGCCCGAGATCGGCTTCTCGCTCGAGCATGACGGGCACCGCATATTCACCGTACCGCCGGGCGAGACCCGTCCGCAGCGCGTCGCCGCGCTGACCGATCGCGCGCTCGCCGACAACAGCATCGTCGTCGAGCATCTGCGCGAGGGCGTCAGGCTCGGCGGGGTGGCAGGATTGCCGACGTTCAACCGCGGTGTCGCTGACCATCAATATCTGTTCGTCAACGGCCGGCCCGTGAAGGACCGGCTGCTCGTCGGCGCGGTGCGCGCGGCTTATCAGGACATGCTCGCGCGCGATCGTCACCCAGTGGTCGCCTTGTTCATCGACCTGCCGGGGTCCGAGGTCGATGTGAACGTTCACCCCGCCAAGACCGAGGTTCGTTTCCGCGATCCGGGGCTGGTGCGCGGGCTGATCGTCGGCGGGCTGCGCGCGGCGCTCGACGGCGCCGGGCATCGCAGCGTGCAGCGTCCGTCGGCGGCGGCGTTGGGCGCCTGGCACGGCGAACCGTCCGCTCCGATACCTCATCAGGCGCGCTCGCCCGCGCAGGGCAATGTGTGGGATCGCCACTCCGCTTACAATCCGCCGCCGGCGGCGCGGGCGGAGATTGCCGCGACGGCCCCGCCGGTCGGCCGCGATCACCCGCTCGGCGTCGCCCGCGGACAGGTCGCGGCAACCTATATCGTCGCCGAAGCCGAAGACGGGCTGGTGCTGGTCGATCAGCATGCCGCGCACGAGCGGCTGGTGCTCGAGCGGATGCGTCGCGCGATGGCCGATGGCGGAGTGCACGCGCAAGCGCTGCTGTTGCCCGAGGTGGTCGAGCTCGACGAAGGCGGGTGCGATCGGCTCGAGGCGCGCATCGGCGAGCTCAACGAGATGGGGCTGGACCTCGAGCGCTTCGGGCCGCGTGCGATGCTGGTCCGCGCGACCCCGGCACTGCTTGGCGACGGCGACATCAAGGGGCTGGTGACCGACCTTGCCGACGAGCTGGCCGCTTACGACGAGGCGCTGTCGTTGAAGGAGCGGCTCGATCATGTCGCCGCGACGATGGCGTGCCATGGCTCGGTGCGGGCGGGGCGGATCCTGTCGGTCGCCGAGATGAACGCGCTGCTGCGTGAAATGGAAGTGACCCCGCACTCGGGGCAGTGCAATCATGGGCGCCCGACCTGGGTGAAGCTCGGGCATGGCGATATCGAGAAACTGTTCGGGCGGAAATGATCCGCTACACAGTCGCCCGCGCGCGCCGCGTATCGAGCAGCGTGAACAGGCCGACGCCGGCCAGGACGAGCAAGGTGCCGATCGCCTCGGGCGGGCCGAACGGCTCGTCGAGCAGCGCGACCGCCAGCCCGATCGTGACCATCGGGCTTAGCGTCGAGACGATCGCCGTGCCCTGCGCGCCGATCCGCGCGGTTCCGGCCGACATCAGGAAGGCGGGCGCGACGGTCGCCAGCATCGCGAGCGCCAGCACCAGCGGCCAGCTGGCGCGCGGAACCGCCAGCGCGGCGACGCTGTGGGTCAGGGTGAAGTGGAGCAATACGGCGACGCCCGCCGCCGCCATCGCGACCGCGGTGAACAGGACCGGGCCGCAGCGCAGGATGACTTCGCGCGCGAAGATCTGGTAGAGCGCGAACGCCACCGCGGCGGCGAGCACGAAGGCGGCGCCGACCAGCATCGCCGGGGTCATCCGGGTTGAGGTGCCGGCGAACATCACGAACAGGCCGCTGTAGCTCAGCCCTGCGCCGAGCAGCGCCGCTCCGGTGATCGGCCGGCCGAACAGCCAGCGGCCGAACAGGATGACGAAGAACGGATAGGTGAACAGGATCAGCCGCTCGAGCTGCGCGTCGAGGCTCTGCAGCCCTTGGAAGTCGAGCCAGGACGAGACATAGTAGCCGAGCACGCCGGTTGCCGCGGCCAGCGCCAGCGCCTGCCGGTCGGGGCGGTCGGCCGGCGCCCGGCGGCGCCATTCGAGCATTCCGACCGTGACGAACAGCGGCGTCGCCAGCAGCATGCGCAGGGCAAGCAAGGTGATCGAGTCGATCCCGAAGCGGTAGATCAACTTCACCAGCACAGCCTTCAGCGCGAACAGCATCGAGCCGCAGCCGGACAATGCGAGCCCGGTCAGCAGGTAGCGGCGCGAGGGGACGGGATCAGGCACGGGTGCTTTCGGAAAACCCTCACCGTTCGCACTGAGCTTGTCGAAGTGCCTCCTGCTTCACGAGAGAAGGGAAGGGCTTCGACAGGCTCAGCCCGAACGGTGCGAAGGGCGAATGTCTATCCCGCCGCGGCGCTCTCGAGCGGCGCGCGGCCGCGCTTGACCAGCAGCTTGTTGAGCGCGTTCACATAGGCGCGCGCCGACGCCACCAGCGTATCGTGATGCGCGCCGCGGCCCCGCGTGGTGCGGCCCTGTTCGGACAGCAGCACCGAGACCTCGGCCTGCGCGTCCGTCCCGCCGGTAACGGCATGGACCTCGTAGCGGTCGAGCACCGCCTGCTCGTGCGGCACGAGATCGCGGATCGCGGCGAACAGCGCGTCGACCGGGCCGTTGCCGCGCATCGTTGCGGTTCGGTCGGCGCCGTCGACCTCGAGCGTCAGGATCGCGCGCGCGGGGCCGGTGCCGCAATGGATCTCGACCTCCTTGACCTGGATGCGATCGTGGCCGCGGATGACCTCGTCGTCGACCAAAGCGACGATGTCCTCGTCAAACACCGCCTTCTTGGCGTCGGCCAGCGCCTTGAAGCGGACGAACGCATCCTGGAACGCGTTGTCGCCCAAGGCATAGCCCAGCTCCTCAAGCTTCTGGCGAAACGCCGCGCGGCCCGAATGCTTGCCCATCACCAGGCTCGACTGGGTCAGGCCGACCGATTCCGGCGTCATGATCTCGTAGGTCGACGCGTCCTTGATCATGCCGTCCTGATGGATGCCGCTCTCGTGCGCGAAGGCGTTGGCGCCGACGATCGCCTTGTTCGGCTGGACCTGGAAGCCGGTGATGCCCGAGACCAGCCGGCTGGCGCGGGTGATCTCGCTCGAGACGATGTTGGTGCGCACCGGCATGACGTCCGAGCGGACCTTGATCGCCATCGCCACTTCCTCGAGCGCGGCGTTGCCGGCACGCTCGCCGATGCCGTTGATCGTCGATTCGACCTGCCGCGCGCCGGCCATCACCGCCGCCAGCGTGTTGCCTACGGCAAGCCCCAGATCGTTGTGGCAATGGGTCGAGAAGACGACCTTGTCGGCATCGGGCACGCGCGCGATCACGTCGCGGAACATCGCGCCATAGGTTTCGGGGGTGGCGTAGCCGACCGTGTCCGGCAGATTGATCGTGCGCGCGCCGGCGCGGATCGCCGTCTCGACCGCGCGAACCAGGAAATCGGGCTCGCTGCGGGTCGCATCCTCGGCCGACCACTCGACGTCTGGAGACAGGTTGCGGGCGTGCGCCACGGTGCGCGCGATCGCCTCGATCACCTCGTCGGAAGACTTGTTGAGCTTGACGCGCATATGGAGCGGGGAGGTGGCGATGAAGGTATGGATGCGCGGACGCTCGGCATGGCGCACCGCCTCCCAGGCGCGATCGATGTCGGGGATCGCGGCACGGGCCAGGCTGGCGACGGTCGCGCGGCGGCATAAGCGGGCGACTTCGCTGACCGCCTCGAAATCGCCGTCGGAAGCGATGGCGAAACCGGCCTCGATGATGTCCACGCCCATCGCCTCGAGCTGGGCGGCAACCTGCAATTTCTCCTCGAGGTTCATCGAGCAGCCGGGCGATTGCTCGCCGTCCCGCAGGGTCGTGTCGAAAATCAGGATCGTATCGGTCATTGGTCGGCACTCCAGCGCGCAGGCGTCCCGCGCGGTTGTTCGGATCTGGTGGAGCTTGCCCTCAGGCGCCGCGCCGGGCCCGAAGGCCGAGCGGAAACGTCGCGCCTAAGGGCGCGTAAGTCGAAGACCGAACGGCGTGCGGACCGATGCCATGCGCCTCTTTACCGCGAATTAATTACCAAAGTCCATCCTGCGCTTTGCGGGGGACGGATGAGGGACGGAAGCGATGCGCCAGCTGACCTACATCAGCACTGCGACCCGGGAAATCCTGCCATCGGACATCGATCAGATTCTTAGCGCATCCCGGCGCAAGAACGAATTGATCGGAATCAACGGGCTGCTGCTGTTCGACGGCCGCCGCTTCCTTCAGGCGCTCGAGGGTGACGAGGCGCAGCTCGGCGCGGCATTCGAGCGGATCAAGGGCGACGATCGCCACCGCGCGATCGTCGTCCTGTCGGACCGCGCGGTGCCGGCACGCCAGTTCGGGGCGTGGGCGATGGCGTGGCACCGCGTCGATCCCGCAGCGGGCGGCCGCACGTTGAGCGAGACCGTCGACGCGCTGGTCGCCGACGTCAGCGACGCCAATACGCGCGAGCTGTTCCGCGGCTTCGCCAGGATCGAACGGCGCGCCGCCTAGCCGGTAAGCTGGTCCCCGGCGCTGGCGCAGTCCAGAGGCGGGACCCGCTGGACAGCGTCTGCGCGCCACCACGGCCTTCCGACTGGACTTCGCCTGGGGAGTGGGTCGAGTTGGCGGAGGCTAGCTCTTCTTTTCGAATGCCGCAGCGATCAGCAGGCCGACCTCGTCCGAGACGAAGGGGACGGCCTGCGACACGCCGAAGTCGGTGCGGCGGATCTTGGCACGCGCCTCGAAACCGATCGTCTGCGTCTTGCTCATCGGATTGGCGCCGGCGCCGTAGAAACGGGCCTCGAGCGTCACCGGGCGAGTCACGCCGTGCAGCGTGAGCTTGCCCTCGATGTTGGCGGTCGTCGGGCTGGTCGAGACGACCTTGGTCGAGGTGAAGGTCGCCATCGGGAATTTGGCAGCGTCGAACCAATCCGGCGCCTTGAGCTCTTCGGTCAGCTTGGCGCTGGTGGTCTGAACGCTGGCGATCGGGATCGTGACCGTCAGCGTCGTCGCGGCGATCTTCGCGGGATCGAGGACCAGCGTGCCGGTGACCTCCGAGAAGCTGCCGTAATAGGGGCTGAGGCCAAGATGATCGACGCCGAACGAGACCTGCGTGTGATGCGTTTCGACGGCATAGGTTCCCGCTTGCACCAGCTTGGGATCGGGGCGGCCGGGCGCGGACGGCGGGCTTTTTTGCGCGATCACCGGGACGGCGGCGACGGCAACGAGGCTGAGGGCGATCAGGGCTTTGCGCATGACAGGCTCCAGGCAGGGAGGGGAGGGCCATCGAATGCCCTCACCCTCTCGTGCATGTCAACGTCTCGGAAGTCATGCGAGGTCTGGACCGGCGTGGCGCCGCAATCAGTTGACCGCCTTGTCGACCAGCTTGTTCTTGCCGATCCACGGCATCATCGCGCGCAGCTCCGCACCGACCTTTTCGATCTGGTGCTCGGCGGCGCGCTTGCGGCTGGCCTTGAGCTCGGGCTGGCCGGCGCGGTTGTCGAGGATGAAGCGCTGGACGAAGCGCCCGCCCTGGATGTCGGCGAGAACGCGCTTCATCTCGGCCTTGGTCTCGTCGGTGATGATCCGGGGGCCGGTGTGGATGTCGCCATATTCGGCGGTGTTCGAGATCGAATAGCGCATGTTGGCGATGCCGCCTTCATACATCAGGTCGACGATCAGCTTCACCTCGTGGAGGCATTCGAAATAGGCCATCTCGGGCGCGTAGCCCGCCTCGACCAAGGTCTCGAAGCCGGCTTGGATCAGGTGGGAGAGTCCGCCGCACAGCACCGCCTGCTCGCCGAACAAGTCGGTCTCGCATTCCTCCTTGAAGGTCGTCTCGATCACGCCCGAGCGGCCGCCGCCGATCGCCGAGGCATAGGACAAAGCGACATCATGGGCATTGCCCGACGCGTCCTGCGCGATTGCGATCAGGCAAGGGACGCCGCCGCCGCGCTGATATTCGGAGCGCACGGTGTGGCCGGGGCCCTTGGGCGCGATCATGAACACGTCGATGTCGGGGCGCGGCTCGATCAGCGCGAAATGGACGTTGAGGCCGTGCGCGAAGGCGAGCGCGGCGCCCTGCTGCATATTCGGCTTGAGATCGGCTTCCCAGATCCCGGCCTGGTGCTCGTCGGGCGCGAGGACCATGACGATGTCGGCCCATTGGGCCGCGTCGGCGTTCGACAGCACCTTGAACCCGGCCTCCTCGGCCTTCTTCGCGGTGGCCGAACCCTCGCGCAGCGCGATCGCGACCTCGGCGACGCCCGAATCGCGCAGGTTCTGCGCATGGGCATGGCCCTGGCTGCCGTAGCCGACGATGGCGACCTTCTTGGTCTTGATGAGGCCGATGTCGGCGTCCCGATCGTAATAAACGCGCATTGTTCTGTCCTGGCTCTCGTCTGGATAGTGGATTGCCACCGGCCCTTCGCCGGGGAATCGCGCTGAGTCAAACCGCGTCGCGACCTCGCGAGATGGCGACGACGCCGGCGCGCGCCACCTCGATCAGGCCGACCTCGCCCATCAGCTCGATGAACTTGTCGATCTTGTCCGAGCCGCCGGTGACCTCGAACACGAAGCTCGAGGTGGTCGCGTCGACGACCCGCGCGCGATAGACGTCGGCGAGGCGAAGCGCTTCGATCCGATGGTCGCCGACACCGCCGACCTTGACCAGCGCGAGCTCGCGCTCGACGTGCGGGCCGGCCGCGGTGAGGTCGACGACCTTGTGGACGGGCACGAGCCGATCGAGCTGGGTGATGATCTGGTCGATCACCTCGGGAGGGCCCGAGGTGACGATGGTGATGCGGCTGATCGCGGCATCGGGCGTGATGTCGGCGACCGTCAGGCTTTCGATATTGTAGCCGCGCGCCGAGAACAGGCCGGCGATGCGGGCGAGAATGCCCGATTCGTTGTCGACGGTCAGCGCGAGCGTGTGACGCTCGGCCTTGGCGAGCTTGATGTGCATCAGACGAGCGCCTTCGCTTCGTCGTCCATCTCGCCCGAGACCTCGTTGGCCTGGAGGATCATATCGGTGTGCGCCGCGCCCGAGGGGATCATCGGGAAGCAGTTGGCCAGCTTGGCGACGCGGCAGTCGACCATCACCGGACCGTCATGATCGAGCATCGCGGCGATGCCGCCGTCGAGCTCGTCCGGCCGCTCGATCCGCATGCCGCGCCAGCCATAGGCCTCCGCCAGCTTCACGAAATCCGGCAGGGCCTCGCTGTAGCTCTCGGAATAGCGCGACGAATAGGTCAGCTCCTGCCACTGGCGGACCATCCCCATATATTCGTTGTTGAGGATGAAGATCTTGATCGGCAGGCGATATTGCGCGGCGGTCGACATCTCCTGGATGTTCATCAGGATCGACGCCTCGCCGGCGATGTCGATCACCAGCGCGTCCGGATTGCCGAGCTGCGCGCCGATCGCGGCGGGCAGGCCATAACCCATCGTGCCGAGCCCGCCCGAGGTCAGCCACTTGTTCGGCTGCTCGAAATGGAAATGCTGCGCGGCCCACATCTGGTGCTGGCCGACCTCGGTCGTGATGATCGGGTCGCGGTGCCTGGTCGCCTCGTACAGCCGCTGGACCGCGTGCTGCGGCATGATCTCCGTCGTCGACGGCGGGAAATCGAGCGACTTCTTCGCCCGCCACCCGGCGATGCGCGCGTTCCAGGCGCCAAGGTTAGCGGGCTGATGGCCGCGCTCCCGCCACAGCCGCACCATCTCCGCGAGGACCCGCCCGACGTCGCCGACGATGCCCATCTCGACGCCGACGACCTTGTTGATCGACGAGCGATCGATGTCGACGTGGATCTTCTTCGATCCCGGCGAGAAAGAGTCGAGCCGGCCGGTGACGCGATCGTCAAACCGCGCGCCGAGCGCGAGGATCAGATCGGCCTGGTTCATCGCATGATTGGCTTCGTACGTGCCGTGCATGCCGAGCATGCCGAGCCACTGCGGATCGGACGCCGGGAAAGCGCCGAGGCCCATCAGCGTCGAGGTCAAGGGCGCACCGGTCAGCGCCTGCAGTTCGCGCAGCGACGCGCTCGCCGCCGGGCCGGCGTTGATGATCCCGCCGCCGGTATAAAGGACCGGGCGCTCGGCCGCGGCAAGCATCTCGACCGCCGCCTCGATCAGCGCGGGATCGCCGTCGATCTGCGGACGATAGCGCAGGTGGCCGCGGTTGTCCGGCTTGGCGGCGGGGGCGGTCGCGACCTGGACGTCCTTGGGCAGGTCGATCACCACGGGACCGGGGCGGCCCGAGGTGGCGATGTGGAACGCCTCGTCGACGATGCGCGCGATCTCGCCCGGATCCTTCACCAGATAATTATGCTTGGTGCAGTGGCGCGTGATGCCGACGGTGTCGCATTCCTGAAACGCGTCGGTGCCGATCAGATGCGTCGCGACCTGGCCGGTGATGACGACGATGGGGATCGAATCCATCAGCGCGTCGGCGAGGCCCGTGACGACGTTGGTCGCGCCGGGCCCGGAGGTGACAAGCACGACGCCGGGCTTGCCGGTCGAGCGGGCATAGCCCTCGGCGGCATGCGCGGCGCCGCCCTCCTGGCGCACGAGGATGTGGCGGATGCGCTTCTGCTTGAACAAGGCGTCATAGATCGGCAGAACCGCGCCTCCAGGGTAGCCGAACACGAATTCGACCCCGCGCGCGACGAGCGTTTCGATCAGGATCTCCGCTCCGCTTTTCTCGACCGCCATATCAGAATCCTTTATCGCACGCGGCTGTGCCCGCGCCAATGTCGCGGCGCAATAGACGCAAGAAATATTCTCGTCAATGGAGATCAGAGCAATTTAATTACGTGTTCTATCCATTGATCGGCATCCTGTTGCGTATCGATCGCGCCGGACTGATTTCTGAACCAGGTATATTGCCGCTTGGCATATTGCCGGGTGCTCATCTGCGCCGCCGCGATCATCGCCGAGCGACTGCTCTCGCCGCGCAGCCAGGCGCTCACCGCCGCCACGCCGATCGCCCGCATCACCGGAAGGTCCGGATTGAGATTACGCGCAAGCAGCGCGCTTACCTCGTCCTCGGCGCCCTCGGTCAGCATTTCAAGGAAGCGCGCGTCGCAGCGGGCGTAGAGCATCTCGCGCGGCGGCAGCAGCAGCCGGACGGCAAGATCGACCATGCCCGCAAGACCGCCGGCGCGATGCAACTGCCACGCGGCGAGCGGACGACCGGTCGAGCGCACGACCTCGAGCGCGCGGGCGATGCGGCTGCGATCGGCAGCGGCCAGGCGGGCGGCGGCGGGGGGATCTTCCGCTGTCAGCGCGGCATGAGCGTCGGCTACCGGCAGCGCGCGGACCATGGCGCGAATCTCGGGCGAGATCGGCGGGAGCGGCGCGATCCCCTCGATCAGCGTGCGGATATAGAGACCGCTGCCGCCTACCAGGATCGGCAGGCGCCCCTTTGCGTGGATTTCGCCGATTACGGCGCGCGCCTCGGCCGCCCATGCCGCTGCGGAATGCGCAAACGCGCCGTCGACCTGGCCGAACAGCCGATGCTCTGCGCGCGCTTCCTCCGCGGGCGACGGCCGCGCTGAGAGGACGCGCAGATCGCGATAGACCTGCGCCGCGTCGGCGTTGACGATCACCCCGCCGCTCGCTTCGGCCAGACGCAGCGCGAGGGCCGACTTGCCGCTGGCGGTCGGCCCTGCGATGAGCGCCAGCGGCGGTTTCCCGCTCAACCTAACGTCCACCGCCGTTTGCCCGGAGCCTGGCGATGGGCTTTCCTTTTTCTGTATCGGCGGGAAAGGAAGGGGAGGGCTTCGACAAGCTCAGCCCGAACGGATGAGGGGGATTGGATGGAGAGCGCCGGGGTGTTCATCGCCACGCTGATAGCAGCGGACTCGCTCGGCGAGGACATCATAAAGGTTGCAGGAAGGCGCCTGATGGAGGCGGGCTGCGGGCCGGATGCTTTCGTTTGGGTCGAGCCTGGAATAGCGGCCGACATTCCATGTCGGACGCGGATGAATTCGGCTCGAGAGGTGCTGGAAGGCACCCTCGGCAGGGTCGACGTCGTCGTCCAGCCTCAAGCCGGGAGAGAGAAGAAGCTGCTCGTCGCCGACATGGATTCGACGATGATCACGATCGAATGCATCGACGAGCTGGCCGACTATGCCGGGATCAAGGCCGAGATCGCCGAGGTGACCGAACGTGCGATGCGTGGCGAGCTCGATTTCGCCGCCGCGCTCGACGCGCGGGTCGCATTGCTCAAGGGGCTCGATGAGGCGGCGATCGAACGTTGCCATGCCGAGCGGGTCCGGATCACGCCGGGCGCGAAGGCGCTGGTGCGCACGATCAAGGCGCGCGGCGGGCGCACGGTGCTGGTCTCGGGCGGTTTCACGGTGTTCGCCGACCGGGTGGCGGCAGAAATCGGCTTCGATCGGGCGGTCTCGAACACGCTCAACATCGCCGGAGGCGCCTTGCTCGGGACGGTGGCCCGGCCGATCGTCGACGCGCGGACCAAGGCCGAGACGCTGGCGGCTGAACGCGACGCGCGCGGGCTGCTGGTGGCGGAGACGCTGGCGATCGGCGACGGCGCGAACGACATTCCGATGATCGAGGCGGCGGGGCTGGGGGTGGCCTACCACGCCAAGCCGAAGACCGCGGCGGCCGCGGACGCGCTGATCGATCAGGGCGATCTCTCCGCGCTGCTCTATGCGATGGGGATAGCGAAGGCGGAATGGGCCGCGTGAAGGTCCTCAGCCGGGCCGGCTCATGTCCGCGGTGATCGCCGCGAGTGCGAACGCGACAGCGGTCTCGTCCGCCTCGAAGGCCAAGCGGATGCCGCCCGCTTCGCAAGCCACCACCGTCGCCTGGATCGTGCCCGCTTCGGGATGGTAAAGCGACACCGCGCTGCCGAGGGCCGGACGAAGGTGGGTCTCGACGAACGCTCCATGGCCGGAAACAGCGCGCAACGCCGCGGGCGCCGGGGCGTCGGCGACGAGGATGCACATGCGCCGGCGCCGCCACTGCGACGCCATCGCGCCTGCATCCGAAAGATCGCGTCGTGCCGACATCGTTCGCCCCCGGCCCGAGCGGCCGCGCATCGAGCCTTAGGCAGTGTCGGCGAAAAAACCGTTAAGGCGCGACCGTGAAGCAGGCGGAGCCGGCGGCTTTGGCTGCCTGGCATGCATTGGCCGCCGCGGCACGCGTGGCGAACGGCCCCGCCTGGAGGCGATTGACCGGTCCGGCCTTGGTGACGAACGACTGCAGCCCGGTCAGGCCGGGACGGGTGCTGAGGCGCGCCCACAGCTTGCCGGCGGTGTCGGGATTGGCAAATGCGCCGAGCTGAATCCGCCAGCCGCCGCCGCCGGACGCGCGGGGCATGACCGCGGTCTGGACGGGCGCGGGTTTCGGCGCGGCGACCTTGACGGGCGCAGGCTTGGGCGGCGTGACGGGCTTGGGCTCAGCCGTCACGGCCGGCGTATCGGATTTGGCGGGCTTCGCCGCGATCGGCTTGGTCGACGCGACTGTCCCGGGCTTGGCCGCTGCAACCGGGGACGCGGACGTTTTCGGTGCAGCGCCGGCCGGGGCGGGAGGTTGCGGGGCAGCCTGGGCGACACGGGCGGGCTGCGACGGGGGAAGCGAGAAGCTGGAAATGCCGGTGTCGACGGCGACGCGAGTCGGCATACGCGCCGCTGCTTCCTGCCGCTCCATCTCGGCGGCGAGCGCAATGCCCTGCTCGCGCTGGTCGGCGGGGATGTAGCTGGCCATCGTCGCGAGGCTCGCCGAAGCCTGGGGGAGGCCGGCGGCGGCGGCGCGTGTCATGTACGCATAAGCGTGGGGCCAGTCTTTGGGAGAGAGGTCGCCGTTGAACGCCGCCGTGCCGACGATATACTGCGCACGGGGCTCGCCGCGATCCGCTGCCTTGCGCAGCCAGGGCATCGCCCCGGCACGATCGCCGTTCTGAAACATCATCAGGCCCAGATTGGCTCCCGCTCCCGGATGGCCTTGCAGCGCGGCTTTGTTGAACCAGGACAAAGCGAGCTTCGGGTCCAGGGGAACCCCGCGGCCGTAACGATAGGCTTGCCCGAGATTGAACTGGGCGTCGGCATCGCCCTTGAGCGCGTCCTTCTTCCAGTCGGCGGCGGCGGCGGCATAGTCGCCGCGCTGCCACGCATCGATGCCTTCCTTGACTCCCGCGGAAGCCGGCGCCGCCAGCATGACCGCGGCGAGGCCGGCGATCGCTATCGAATGGAATGAAGACATCGGACGATCCCTCAACAAACGGCGCGCGAAGCCTGGCGCGTCAGATTAAACACGCGGTCTAAGCCTGTCCTGGTTAATTTTTCATTCACCATCCGCGCAAGTCCCATTGCGAAACATCGGGGAATTAACCTGATCTTAGGTTCGATCATGGCATTTTCCCTTCCAGCCGGTTGAGCCGAAGGGGAAGACATGCGCGTACTCGCAATGGCGTCGCAAAAAGGGGGATCGGGCAAGACGACCTTGTCGGGCCATCTCGCCGTGCAGGCCGAACGCGCCGGAGCTGGACCCGTGGTGCTGATCGACATCGATCCTCAGGGTTCGCTGGCCGACTGGTGGAACGAGCGCAGCGACGAAGCCCCCGCGTTCGCCACGACGACGGTCGCGCGGCTGGCCGCTGATCTCGAGATGCTGCGCCAGCAGGGCTTTCGCCTTGCCGTGATCGACACGCCCCCGGCAATCACCATGGCGATCCAGAGCGTGATCCATGTCGCCGAGCTGATCGTGATCCCCACGCGGCCGAGCCCGCACGACCTGCGCGCGGTCGGCGCCACGGTCGATCTGTGCGACCGCGCGAGCAAGCCGCTGATCTTCGTCGTCAACGGCGCGACGCCCAAGGCGCGGATCACTTACGAGGCGGCCGTCGCGCTGTCTCAGCATGGCACGGTTGCGCCGATCACGCTGCATCACCGCACCGATTTCGCCGCGTCGATGATCGACGGCCGCACGGTGATGGAGGTCGACCCCAAAGGCCGCTCGGCCAACGAGGTCACCGAGCTATGGACCTATATCGCCGACCGGCTTGAGAAGAATTTCCGCCGCACGGTGTTCACCCCCTCGAGAACGGGGCTGGCCTCGCTGCCGGCCACGCGCCCCGCGAGCGGCTTCGGCCGCCGCGTCGTGGGCGAATGAGCGCCCCGATGAACGAGCCGAGGCCCTTCGCTGCGCTGTCGTCGTCGCTGCTCGCGCGCAAGGGCGGCGCCAAACCGGCGATGCGTCCGCACGGCTATGGCCCGGGCTCGAGCGACGACCTCGGCTGGAACGATCTGGGCGGCGACGGCGCGAGCGCGTCGCCTCACCGCGGGACGATTTCGGCCCCGCCGGCCGTGCTGCGGCAGCGGGCCGAGCTCGCCCACGAACTCGCCGCGGCGCCCGCGCCCGCCGGCGAGCCTATGCCGATCCGCCTGCCGCGGGGCGCGCGCGGCAAGGCGGCGTTCACCCTGCGCCTCGATCCCGAGCGGCACCTGCGGCTGCGTCTCGCATGTGCGGTCAAGCATCGCTCGGCCCAGGAAATCGTCACGGAGGCGCTGGATCAGCTCCTCGCGCAATTGCCGGAGATCGAAGATCTCGCGGCGCAGCTCCCGTCGCCAGGCGAACGCCCGGCGATAAACCACGGGGAATAAAAATGACCAAGAATTCGCTGATCAAGTTCGCCGCCTCGACGCTGGTGCTCGGCACCGCGCTGGCCGGCACCCAGTCGCTGGCCGAAGCCGTGCCGGACTTGGCATCCGCGGCCAAGGCCAGCGATGCCGCGGCGGCCGCGCTGGCCAGGCGCGACGCGGTCGACGCCGTCCGGTTCGCCGAACGGGCGGTGGCGATCGCGCCGACCGATGCGGCCTATCGCGCGACGCTCGGCCATGCCTATCTGCTCGCCGGCCGCTTCCAGTCGGCCGAGACCAGCTTCAAGGATGCGCTGTCGCTCGATGCGTCGAACGGGCGCGCCGCGCTCAGCCTCGCGCTCAGCCAGATCGCGCTCGGACGCAACGGCGCTGCGCTCGCCACGCTCGATACGGTCGAAGCGCCGATCGCGGTGGCCGATCTCGGTCTCGCCCGCGCGCTTGCCGGCGACACCGATCGCGCAATCGCGATGCTCGCGGTCGCGGCGCGCTCGCCCGACGCCGATGCCAAGGTCCGCCAGAATCTCGCGCTCGCCTTCGCGCTTGCCGGCAAGTGGAGCGAAGCGCGCACCGTCGCCGCCCAAGACGTTTCGCCCGACGAACTCGA
Source organism: uncultured Sphingomonadaceae bacterium (assembly GCA_964245585.1). Classification (GTDB taxonomy): domain Bacteria; phylum Pseudomonadota; class Alphaproteobacteria; order Sphingomonadales; family Sphingomonadaceae; genus Solisphingomonas. Next base: position 16,716 of record CAXTMX010000003.1, read on the forward strand.
CCAGCGGATCGTCGAATGGGCGCGGTTCACCCGCCCGACCGGCAGCTGGGACCAGGTCGCGAGCCTGCTCGGCGTGACTCCTGCGGCCGATGCGGGCCAGCCGGCGCAACTGGCGCTCGACACGGCTCCGGCCCAGCCGGTGCGGAGTGCCGCCATCGTGCCGCAGCCTCAGCCCCAAGCGCGCGCGGAGTTCCGCCCCGTCTCCCTGCCGATCACGCGCGCGGCTGCTCCACTGTCCGATCCTGCGCCGGTGGCGATCGCGCCGGCGCGTCTGCCGGCACCGGCCTATGCCGTCCCGACCAAGCCCCGCGCCGCCTCGCGCGCTCACGCCGAGGCGCTTGTGCTGAACGTCCCGGCGATGGCCGCGGCGAAGCCGGTAACGATCACGGCCAAGCGGCCTCTCAAGGCCGACGTGCCCGTCGCCAAGCCGGCGCTGCCGGTCAGGCGGGTGGCGATGTCACGCCCGGCGACAGGCAAGTTCGTGGTCCAGCTCGGTGCCTTCTCCAACGTCAAGAATGTTCAGGCGGCGTGGCTCAAGGCACGCGGCAAGCTCACCCGGCTGTCGGCCTACGCGCCGTCGCGCTCGACCTTCGCGGTCGCGAACGCCTCGCTCTATCGCCTGTCGGTCGGCGGGTTCGAAACGCGCGCGGCGGCGGTCAAGCTGTGCGAGGCGGTCCGCGTCACGGGCGGGACATGCTTTGTGCGCACCGTGGCCGGCGACGCACCGACGCAGATGGTCGCGCGAGAAACCCCCAAGCCGATCCGCATCGTTTCGAGGTAACGCGGCGCCTCGCCGGATCGTTTCGGGCGGTCAGCCGAGCGGCTGGCCGCCCTTGATCGTTTTCAGCACCTTGCCCTGCACCGGCAGCCCGTCGAACGGAGTGTTGCCGGCATGGCCCGCCAGGCGGTCGGCGTCGATCCGCCACGGCGCGTCGGGATCGACCAGGATCAGATCGGCCTCCTCGCCGACCGTCATCTTGCCGCCGGGCAGGCCGAGCAGCGCCGCGGGGGTGGCCGACAGCAAGGCGAACAGCCGCGGCAGATCGATCAGCCCATCGCGCACCAGCCCGAGCGACAGCGTCAGCAACGTCTCGGCGCCGGCCATGCCGGGCTCGGCGTCGGCGAACGGCAGACGCTTGGCCTCGGGGCCGCGCGGATCGTGGCTCGAGCAGATCAGGTCGATCGTCCCGTCGGCGAGCGCGGCAAGCGCGGCCTTGCGGTCCTCCTCGTCGCGCAGCGGCGGCGACAGGCGCGCGAAGGTGCGGAACGCGCCGACCGCGCTGTCGGCCAGCAGCAGATGCGCCGGGCTGATCCCGCACGTCGCGCGGACGCCGCGACGCTTGGCCGCGCGCAGCAAATCGAGCGCGCGCGCCGTGCTGAGCTGGCGGAAATGGATGCGCGCGCCGGTTTCCTCGGCGAGCGCGAGATCGCGCGCGACCGCCATCGCCTCGGCGGCGGCGGGCGCGGCGGGCAGGCCGAGGCGGGTCGCTGTCTCCCCGTTCGTCGCCGCCGCCGCGCCGGCGAGCCCGCCATCCTCGGCGTGACTGACGACGAGCAGATCGAAGGCCGACGCGTAGCCGAGCAGGCGGTGCATCAGGCCCGAGTCGGCGATCCAGCGGCGCCCGGTCGCGACCGCGCAGGCGCCGGCCGCCTTCATCAGCCCGATCTCGGCAAGCTCCCTGCCTGCGAGGCCGCGGGTCGCGGCGGCGATCGGGTGAATCCACAGGTCGGGCTTCCCCGCGGCGGCGGCGCGCTGAATCAGCGCGGCATCGTCGAGCGCGGGCGACTGATCGGGCATCAGCGCGGCGCGCGTGATGCCGCCGGCGGTGAACGCCGCGATATCGATCGCGAACGCGCCGAGATCGACCAGCCCGGGCGCGATCAGCGCGCCACGGGCATCGATGACGCTAGCGTCGTGCGTATCGATCGCGCCGAGCGCGGCGATGCGGCCGTCGCGGACGAGGACGCCGCCGGGGGCGACGGTCCCGGCGAGCGGATTAACGATCCGGCCGTTGGTGATCGCGAGAGACGTCATGCCCAGCCCTCGACCTTGCGCCGCCGGCGGGTCAGCAGGTCGAGGCAGGCCATGCGCACCGCGACCCCCATCTCGACCTGCTCGGTGATCGCCGAGCGGACGACGTCGTCGGCCACCGCGCTGTCGATCTCGATCCCCCGGTTCATCGGACCGGGGTGGAGGATCAGGACGTCGGGCGCCGCGCCCCTCAGCCGTTCCTGGGTCAGCCCATAGAGCGCATGATATTCGCGCGGAGAGGGGACGAAGCCGCCCTCCATCCGCTCGAGCTGAAGCCGCAGCGCCATCACCACGTCGGCCCCGGCGATCCCCCGGTCGAGATCGGTGAACACGGCGACGCCCATCCGCTCGATCGCCGGGGGGAGCAACGTCGGGGGGGCGACGACGCGCACCTCCGCGCCCAAGGTGGTCAGCGCGATGATGTTCGAGCGCGCGACGCGGCTGTGGAGGATGTCGCCGCAGATCGCGACCGTCAGCCCCTCGACCTTGCCCTTGCGGCGGCGGATGGTGAGCGCGTCGAGCAGTGCCTGGGTCGGATGTTCGTGGCGGCCGTCGCCGGCGTTGAGCACGGGGCAGTCGACCTTGTCGGCGATCAGGTGGACCGCGCCGCTGGCGGCATGGCGGATGACGATCACGTCGGGGCGCATCGCGTTGAGCGTGACCGCGGTGTCGATCAGCGTCTCGCCCTTCTTCACGCTCGATTGCGCGGCGTGCATGTTGACCACGTCCATGCCGAGCCGCTTGCCCGCGATCTCGAAGCTCAGCAGCGTGCGCGTCGAATTCTCGAAGAAGGCGTTGATCTGGGTCAGGCCGGCGAGGCGGTCGTCATGCTTGGCGGTGGCGCGGTTGAGCGTGATCCATTGCTCGGCCTCGTCGAGCAGGAACGAGATCTCCCACGGCTGGAGCCCGGCGATGCCGGTGAGGTTGCGGTGGGGAAACGGATGCGCGCCGGCGGGCGTGGCAGCGGGGCGGGGCGCGGACGAAGACATTAAAGCCGCCGTGTAGGCGAGCGCGGAGCAGGGGGCAAGGCTAAGAACATCCGAGCGATGAGCCCGCCAGCGCATCGATCGCGCCTTGAAGGATATAGCCCGCGGCGAGCTTGTCGACCAGCGCCGCGCGGCGGGATCGGCTGGCGTCGGCGTCGATCAGAGTGCGCGTGACCGCCTGTGTCGACCAGCGCTCGTCCCACAACAGGATCGGCAGATCGAGGGACAGGAGGTTGCGTGCGAACGCGCGGGTCGATTGGGTGCGCGGGCTGTCGCTGCCGTCGAGACTGAGCGGCAGGCCGACGACTACGCCCCTGATCGATTGCGCGGCGAACAGCATCTTGAGCCGGGCGAGGTCGGCAACGAACCTGGTGCGAGCGATCGTCTCGGCAGGGCTGGCGATCGTCCAGCCGGCGTCGCAGATCGCGACCCCGATCGTCCGGGTGCCGACGTCGAGCCCGGCGAGGCGGCCGCCGGCGGGGAGGGCCGCGCGGAAGGACGCGATGTCAGTCTGTATCATCCGTTCGCCCTGAGTGTCGAAGGCTCTCCTTCCTCTCCACCCGTGAAAAAAGGAAGGGGCTTCGACAGGCTCAGCCCGAACGGATCAGGGCTTCGTATGGGCAAACGTCGCCAGCCGCGCCGCCGCATCCGCGCGGAGGTTGGCCCAGAACAAGGCGTAGTCGAACACATGATAGTTCCCGCCGCGCAGGACGAAGCGGCCGTAGCCCTTCGGCGCGCCGCCGATCAGCAGGAAGCCGCGCGGATCGCAGCGCGCCGGCACCGTGCCCGCGACAAGCACGGCGTCGTCGAGGCCGGCGGTGGGAACGAGCGCGCCCTGATTGGCCGACGCGGGCGCAGCGCCGGCCGGCGCGCCGGTCAGCGGGTTGACGCACAGCATCGCCGTGCCGCGCCGCGGGCGGCCGGTAAGGCCGACGCTGGCGGCATAGACGTCGACGATCTGGCTCGGGTCGGCCGGTTCGGCGAAGCTCTGCCAGCTGACGATGCAGCCGGCCTGGCGGGCGCGTGTGCACGCGGGCAGGCCGAGCGCGGGAAGGTCCGCGTCGATCGAGATCGGCCAGCCGATCGCATAGACCGCGGCGATGTGCTTGGCGATCGGCCGGCCCGCGACATGCTCGGCCAGCAGCCGGATCAGGTGAAGCGAGCCCTGGCTGTGCCCGGCGAGGATGATCGGGCGGCCGGCGGGCGCTTCGGCGACGAACGCCGCGAACGCGCGTTCGACGTCGTGGTAGGCGAAATCGAGCGCCCTCGCGGCATCCGCCTTGCCGGTGAGAAAGGCGCCGACCGTCGCCTGGCGATAGCGCGGCGCCCACACCGCCCCGACCGCATTGAGCGCGCTCGCCTGGCTCGCCGTGAATAGTCGCAGGCGCCCATTGGCCGCGGCGTCGTCGAGCGGCGCGTTCCAGCGGCTGCGGTCGAGATAGGTCGTCGGCGCGACATAAAAGACCAGGGCCGGCGGATGCGCCGCCGTCAGGACCCCGGCGGGCGTCCAGCGCGACGGATCGTGCGCCAGCCCTGGGCGCGCGATCCAGTTCGCCCGATCGGCATAATCGGGCGCGCCTGCGTCGACCGGCGGGGCGAACGGCGCGGAAGGGACGAACGCCGCGCGCATCAGCCGGTCCTGGAACAGGCTCCAGCCGAGCGCCGCGACGAGAAGGGTCACGATCAGTCCCGCGATGATGTAGAGGAAACGCCTGGCCACTGTCGCCCTGACTATCGAACGGCGCGTACCTAGCGCGCCGCCGCGCAATCGGGAAGGGTCGCGCTCCACGCGGGTTGAAGCGCCGCGGGGGCGATGCTAGCGGCCGTCCATGTCCGTCGACCTTCCCACCGTCCGCAAGATCGCCAGCCTCGCGCGCATCGCCGTCTCCGACGCGCAAGCCGAGGCGCTGGTGCCCGAGCTCAACAATATTCTCGGCTGGGTCGATCAGCTCGCGGCGGTCGATACCGAGGGGGTTGCCCCGCTCGCCGCGGTGATCCCCAATCGGCTGCGGCTGCGCGACGATGTCGTCACCGACGGGGGAATGCGTGCCGCCGTCCTCGCCAATGCGCCGCAGGCGGAGCACGGTTTCTTCGCGGTGCCCAAGGTGATCGAATGAGTGCGCTGACCGACCTTGGGATCGCGGCGTTGCGCGACGGTTTCCGCGCCGGCGATTTTTCGGCGCGCGAGGCGGCCGAGGCGTTCGTCGGCGCGGTCGGGGACGCGCGCGCGCTCAACGCGTTCATCGCCGAGACGCCCGAGCATGCGCTCGCTGCCGCCGAGGAGGCCGATCGTGGCCGCGCTTCGGGCGAGCTGAGGCCGCTGTCGGGCGTGCCGCTCGGCATCAAGGATCTGTTCTGCACCAAGGGCGTCCAGACCACCGCCGCGAGCAAGATCCTGGAAGGCTTCGTCCCGCAATATGAATCGACCGTCACTGCGAAATTGTTCGGTGCCGGCGCGGGGATGCTCGGCAAGCTCAACCTCGATCAGTTCGCCATGGGTTCGTCGAACGAGACCAGCGCGTTCGGCGCGGTCGTCTCGCCATGGCGGCGCGGCGACGAGACGTCGTTGACGCCGGGCGGCTCGGCGGGCGGTTCGTCGGCGGCGATCGCCGCGCGGCTCGTGCCCGGCGCGACCGGCACCGACACCGGCGGCTCGATCCGCCAGCCCGCCGCCTTCACCGGCATCTCGGGCATCAAGCCGACCTATGGCCGCTGTTCGCGCTGGGGCGTGATCGCCTTCGCCTCTTCGCTCGACCAGGCCGGCGCGATGGCGCGCGACGTGCGCGACTGCGCGATCCTGCTCGAGGCGATGAGCGGGTTCGATCCCAAGGACGCGACCTCGCTCGACGCGTCCGTGCCGGCATGGGAAGCGGGATTATCGAGCGATCTCAGGGGCAAGCGGATCGGCATTCCCAGCGAGTATCGGGTCGACGGCGCGCCGTGCGAGATCGACGCGCTGTGGCGGCAGGGAATCGATTGGGCGAAGGACGCCGGCGCCGAGATCGTCGAGGTCTCGCTGCCGCACACGCGCCACGCGCTGCCGGCCTATTACATCATCGCGCCGGCCGAGGCCTCGTCGAACCTCGCGCGTTACGACGGCGTGCGCTACGGGCTGCGCGACCTGCCCGACGGCGCGAGCCTGCAGGAGATGTACGCCGCGACGCGCGCCGCGGGCTTCGGCGACGAGGTCAAGCGGCGGATCATGATCGGCACCTACGTGCTCTCCGCCGGCTATTACGACGCTTACTACACCAAGGCGCAGAAGGTCCGCGCGCTGATCGCCGGCGATTTCGAGGCGGCGTGGGCCAAGTGCGATCTGCTGCTGACCCCGACCGCGCCGTCGGCGGCCTTCGCGCTCGGCGAGAACAGCGACGATCCGATCGCGATGTACTTGAACGACGTTTTCACCGTGCCGTCGTCGCTCGCCGGGCTGCCGGCGATGTCGGTGCCGGGCGGGGTAGACGCCAAGGGATTGCCGCTCGGCTTGCAGATCATCGGGCGGCCGCTCGACGAACAGGGGGTGCTGAACGCGGCGCTGGCGATCGAGGAGCGGGCGGGCTTCACGGCGCGCGCCGAGAGGTGGTGGTGATGACCTCCTGGCCTTACCACAATCCGTTCGCCCTGAGCCTGTCGACGGGCTTGCCTTCTTTTCCGAATGAGAAAGGGAAGGGCTTCGACAAGCTCAGCCCGAACGGATCGAGATTGGGTTCTGGGCATGTCTGATTATCGCATATCCGGCGCGACCGGCGATTGGGAGGTCGTGATCGGCCTCGAAGTCCATGCGCAGATCGCCACGCACGCCAAACTGTTCTCGGGCGCGTCGACCGAATTCGGGGCGGAGCCGAACAGCCAGGTGTCGCTGGTCGATGCGGCGATGCCGGGAATGCTGCCCGTGATCAACGGTGAATGCGTGCGTCAGGCGGTGCGCACCGGCCTGGCGCTGGGGGCGCAGATCAACCGTTTCTCGCGCTTCGACCGCAAGAATTATTTCTATGCAGACCTGCCGCAGGGATATCAGATTTCGCAGCTTTATCATCCGATTGTCGGCGAAGGCTCGCTGCCGATCGAGCCCGAGGGCGAGGCGCCCAAGACGATCGGGATCGAACGCATCCATATCGAGCAGGACGCCGGCAAGCTGATGCACGACCAGCACCCGACGCGCTCCTATGTCGATCTCAACCGCTCGGGCGTCGCGCTGATGGAAATCGTGTCGAAGCCCGATATGCGTTCTCCTGCCGAGGCAGGGGCTTACGTGCGGCAGTTGCGCGCGATTCTGCGCTATGTCGGATCGTGCGACGGCAATATGGAGCAGGGCTCGATGCGCGCCGACGTCAATGTCTCGGTGCGCAGGCCGGGCGGTCCGCTCGGCACGCGGACCGAAACCAAGAACGTCAATTCGGTGCGCTTCGTCATGGCCGCGATCGAGCACGAGGCGCGGCGCCAGGTCGAGGTGATCGAGGACGGCGGGACGATCGTCCAGGAAACACGGCTGTTCGACCCCGACAAGGGGGTCACCCGCTCGATGCGTTCGAAGGAGGATGCGCACGATTACCGCTACTTCCCCGATCCCGATCTGCTGCCGTTGGAACTCGAAGACGCCTTCCTCGAGGAAGCGAAGGCGAGCCTGCCTGAATTGCCTGACGCCAAGCGCGCGCGCTACGAGGGAGCGCTGGGGCTGTCGGCCTACAATGCCGCGGTGATCACCGCCGACGTCGAGACCGCCCGCTGGTTCGAGGCGCTGCTCGCGGCGACGGCGAAGCCCGAGGCGATGGCCAAGGCGGCCGCCAACTGGCTGACTTCGGACCTGTTCGGTGCGCTCAATCGGCTCGGTAAGGACATTGGCCAGAGCCCGGTGAGCCCGGCGCAGGGCGCCGAACTTCTCGGTCTCGTGGCGGACGGGACGCTGTCGGGCAGCCTCGCCAAGCAGGTGTTCGAGATCATGCTCGAGACCGGCGACGATCCCGCGGCGATCGTCGAGGCGCGCGGGCTCAAGCAGACCAGCGACACCGGCGCGATCGAGGCGGAGATCGCCAAGATCATCGCGGCCAACGCCGACAAGGTCGCCGAATATCGCGGCGGCAAGGACAAGCTCTTCGGCTTCTTCGTCGGCCAGACGATGCGCGCGATGGCGGGCAAGGCGAACCCGGCAGTGGTCAACGAACTGCTGAAGAAGGCACTTGCGTAGCGCGGTCGCGGCGTTGCATCTCGCCAGTCCGGGGAAAGATATGCGCTCGATCCGCTTCGCCGTAATCATTGTCGCGATGCTGTGTGGCCAAGCCGCTCGCGCCGAACCCTATTATTTCAGCAAGCCCGGCGTCACGCGAGCGGACTATGTAGCGGATGTTTCGCAATGTTCGGAGCTCGCCGGCGAAGCGAGCTATCGCTCGGGTCCGACTAATACACGTTATCGGGACAATATGGCTGGTGCCATCGGCACCGGCTTCGGGCTCATTCTTGTCAGCATTATGGCGGTCGGCGAACAGAAGCGCATGAAAAGGGCCGTCGAACGGACATGCATGGCCGACAAGGGCTATGTCCGCCGGCAAATCGATCGTGGCTTCCTGAATGACATTCGGGGGATCAAGGACAAAGACGCGCGCATTTCGCGCTTCTTCGAATACGCGTCGGCGGAGCATCCATCGGGAAAGGCGATGAGCGAATGAGCGGCTGTCGATTCATTGCGATCCTTTCGTTATCCGTAACTGGCGTGGCACTGGCCGCTCCGAAACTCAACGGAGCGCCAGTAGCGGATCCGGCGAAGGCGTACGTCGTGGTCGAGATTGAAAATTTCGAAAGCAAGGTCGCCGGAAGCACGGATTCGATGCCCGGGGTGCTCTCCCTCGCGAGATACGATCCCGCCAAACAGGATATCCGTGGCGGCAACCACGCACCCGAGAGCGCGGTCGCACCAGGGGAGATTGTGCGGACTTCGGTGGGCGGCAAGCCCCTGATCAAGGAAAAGACGCGCCGTCTCTACGTCTTCTCGCTGCCACCCGATGTCTGGGTGATCGAAGGCGCGCAAGCTACGGCCTTTTCCCTCGGCTCTGTCATGTTTCGGCTGGAAGCCGGCAGAACATATGATCTCGGCGTATTCAAACCGGTGACGGACTGGCGGCCGGGTGAAACGCAAGGAACGTCTCTTGGCGAACTGATGGGCGCCGGACTTGGCGGAATGTTTGTGAAGCGCCGCGATCCGACCCCCGCGATGGTGACGTGGCACCCTCGCGGCCCAACCGATTTGGCGATTCCCCCAGAGGTCTTAGTGAGAAAGCCGGAGCAGGTCGTATACGAGCCTGGCGCGCGGTTTGGAAATTATCTGGGTGGCTTGGTCAACCGTATGGGCGGACGAAAAAGCCGCTTCGCGGCGGCAAACGAAAACAGCGATGTCCAGCGAGAAGGGTCCGCCGGAGTGGGCGGTCCGCCGTAACCCAGCGAACTCGCCGGATACTCCCCCGGCGCCTCGTCGACCCACCTTGCCCCCGCGCCCGGCCCTGCTATAGACGCCGCCGACCGGCGGCCCGCGGGCGTGGCGGAACTGGTAGACGCGCTGGATTTAGGTTCCAGTATCGCAAGATGTGGGGGTTCGAGTCCCTTCGCCCGCACCAGTCCGCGCTCCCCGACCGCTCGCAAAAAAGACAGACAGAGGCTTTACCCATGCAGACCGTCGAGACGCTCAACGAAGGCCTCAAGCGCGCCTATACGCTGACGATCAGCGCCAAGGACATCGATGCGCGCGTCGACCAGGAAGTCAGGCGCGTCGCCCCGCAGATCCGCATGCCCGGCTTCCGTCCCGGCAAGGTGCCGGCGAACCTGGTGCGCAAGATGCACGGGCCGCAGCTCCGGCAGGATGCGCTGCAGAGCGCGGTGCAGGAGAGCGTCCAGTCGCTGATCGCCGAGAAGCAGCTGCGCCCGGCGATGCAGCCGGCGGTCGAACTCGGTGACGAATATGCGCCGGGCCAGGATGCCGAGGTCAAGGTCTCGCTCGAGGTGCTGCCGACGGTGCCCAAGCCCGTGATCGACGGGCTCAAGCTCGAGCGGCTGACGGTCGAGGTGGACGACGCCGCGGTCGACGAGGCGGTGGCGCGGATCGCCGGCCAGCAGAAGAGCCATGAGGCGGCGCCGGCCGATCATGCCGCCGAGTTGGGCGATCTCGTCGTGATGGATTATGAAGGCAAGGTCGACGGCGAGCCGTTCGACGGCGGCAAGGGCGAGGGGATGTCGGTCGAGCTCGGCTCGGGGCGGCTGATCCCCGGGTTCGAGGACCAGCTCGTCGGCGTCAAGGCGAACGAGCAGCGCACGCTCAACGTGACCTTCCCCGACGATTACAATGTCGCTTATCTCAAGGGCAAGCCGGCGACGTTCGACGTCACCGTCAACGAGGTGCGCACGCCCAAGGAGGCCACGCCCGACGAGGAGTTCGCCAAGTCGCTCGGGCTCGAGAGCCTCGAGCAGCTGCGCGGGCTGCTGCGCGACCAGGCGGCGCAGGAGCTCAACGGGCTGACGCGCACGCATATGAAGCGCAAACTGCTCGATCAGCTCGCCGCATCGCACGATTTCGAGGTGCCGCCGTCGATGGTCGAGGCCGAGTTCAATCAGATCTGGCGGCAGCTCGAGCATGAGGCCGGGCACGAGGCCGATCCCGCCGCCGCACGCGCGGAGATGGAGAACGACCGCGAGGACTATCGCAGGATCGCCGAGCGGCGCGTGCGGCTCGGGCTGCTGCTGTCGGAGATCGGCCAGGCGGAGGGCGTCGAGGTCAGCAGCCAGGAGATGAGCCGGCTCATCGCGCAGGCCTCGCAGCAATATGGCCAAGGCGATCGCGAGCGCTTCGTCCAATATGTCCAGAGCGATCCGATGGCCGCGGCCCAGCTGCGCGCGCCGCTCTATGAGGATAAGGTGGTCGACCTGCTGTTCGGCAAGGCCGAGATCAGCGACCGTGCCGTGACGCGCGCCGAACTGGAGGCGGCGATCGAGGCCGAAGAGGACGGCGACGCCAAGCCTCACGTCCATGGCCCCGATTGCGGGCACGATCATGATGAGCAGCCGGTGAGGAAGGCCAAGGCCGCGAAGAAGCCGGCGAAGGCCGAGGCGGTGGTCGAAGCTGCGCTCGAAGCCCCCGCCGCGGAAGCCAAGGCGGTGAAGACGAAAAAACCCGAGGCGATGCCGTCGCCCGAAGAATCGGCCGAGATCGCCCAGGCGGCCGCGCCGAAGAAGCCGGCGGCGAAGGCGGCGAAGGGCGGCGCGAAGGTCTGACGACGATTGCCCTTGAAGCGCGCGTCGTTTGTGCCGATGTTGGGTATTCCGAAACCGCGTTCGAGGTAATCGCCCCGTCATGACCGACCCCATCACCGCTGGCCTCGTGCCGATCGTCATCGAGCAATCGAGCCGCGGCGAGCGCAGCTTCGACATCTATTCGCGGCTGCTGCGCGATCGGATCGTGTTCGTCACCGGCCAGGTCGAGGACCACATGGCCTCGCTGATCTCTGCCCAGCTGCTCTTCCTCGAATCCGAGAACCCGAAGAAGGACATCTTCATGTACATCAACTCGCCGGGCGGGGTGGTGACGGCGGGCCTCGCGATCCACGACACGATGCATTACATCCGCCCGCGCGTCGGCACGGTGTGCATCGGCCAGGCGGCATCGATGGGCAGCTTCCTGCTCGCGGCCGGCGAGCCTGGGATGCGCTACGCCACGACCAACTCGCGGATCATGATCCACCAGCCGTCGGGCGGTGCGCAGGGCATGGCGGCGGACATCGAGATCCAGGCGAAGGAAATCTTGCGGATGCGCCATCGCCTCAACACGCTCTATGCCAAATATACCGGCAAGACGATCGAGGCGATCGAGTTCGCGATGGACCGCGACAAGTTTCTCGAAGCGGACGAGGCCAAGGATTTCGGCATCATCGACGAGGTGTTCGACAAGCGGCCCGCGCCAGCCGAGGAGAAGGCGGCGGCGTGAGCCCTGCCGCAACGGCTTGTTTATCCGTCACCGGCTAAGCATATTGCATCGGGAGCGGGAGTCGGTAGGCTCCGGCCGGGGGCGTGTCTGCGGAACAGGTGCTGGGGTGACGACGAGATGACGAAGCTGAGCGGCGGCGACAGCAAGAGCACGCTTTATTGCTCGTTCTGCGGCAAGTCGCAGCACGAGGTGCGCAAGCTGATCGCCGGCCCGACCGTGTTCATCTGCGACGAGTGCGTCGAGCTGTGCAACGACATCATCCGCGAAGAGACCAAGGGCGCTTTGTCGCGCAAGGGCGGCGACGGCGTGCCCTCGCCGCAGGAGATCTGCGACACGCTCGACGATTATGTGATCGGCCAGATGCGCGCCAAGCGCGTGCTCTCGGTCGCCGTGCACAATCACTACAAGCGGCTCAATCATGGCGCCAAGGGCGCCGACGTCGAGCTGGCCAAATCGAACATCCTGCTGATCGGGCCGACCGGCTGCGGCAAGACTTTGCTGGCGCAGACACTCGCCAAGACCTTCGACGTGCCGTTCACGATGGCCGATGCGACGACGCTGACCGAGGCCGGCTATGTCGGCGAGGACGTCGAGAACATCATCCTCAAGCTGCTCCAGGCCTCCGACTACAATGTCGAGCGGGCGCAGCGCGGCATCGTCTACATCGACGAGATCGACAAGATCAGCCGCAAGGCGGACAATCCCTCGATCACGCGCGACGTGTCGGGCGAGGGCGTCCAGCAGGCATTGCTCAAGCTGATGGAAGGCACGACCGCGTCGGTGCCGCCGCAGGGCGGGCGCAAGCATCCGCAGCAGGAATTCCTCCAGGTCGACACGACCAACATTTTGTTCATCTGCGGCGGCGCCTTCTCGGGGCTCGAGAAGATCATCGCCGACCGGCTGCAGGGCAAGTCGATCGGCTTCGGCGCCTATGTCGCCGCGCCCGACGAGCGGCGCACCGGCGAGGTGCTGCGCCAGTGCGAGCCGGAAGATCTGCTCAAATTCGGGCTGATCCCGGAGTTTGTCGGCCGTCTGCCGGTGATCGCCACGCTCGAGGACCTGGACGAAGCCGCGCTGATCAAGATTCTGGGCGAGCCCAAGAACGCGCTGGTCAAGCAGTATCAGAAGCTGTTCGAGATGGAGGACGCCAAGCTCGGCTTCACCGACGACGCGCTCGCCGCGGTCGCGCGCAAGGCGATCGACCGCAAGACCGGCGCGCGCGGGCTGCGCTCGATCCTCGAGGGCATCCTGCTCGACACGATGTTCGATCTGCCGGGTGCCGACGGCATCGCCGAGGTGATGGTCGACAAGGACGTGGTCGAGGGCCGCAAGGAGCCGATCCGCGTGTTCGCCAAGAAGGGCAAGGAAGCGGCGGGAGACGCGGCGGCGTAAACCATGCCGACGTCCCAGCCGATCTCGCCGCAGACCGCCCGCGACGGCGCGCCCGTGCGGCTCCGCCCGCTGCCCCTGCTGATTTTCTCGTCGCGGTGGCTGCAGCTGCCGCTGTATGTCGGTCTGATCGTCGCGCAGTGCGTCTACGTCTTCCTGTTCGTGAAAGAGCTGTGGCACCTGATCAGCCATGCCGCCGAGTTCGGCGAGCAGCAGATCATGCTGGTCGTGCTCGGCCTGATCGATGTGGTGATGATCTCCAACCTGCTTGTGATGGTGATTGTCGGCGGCTATGAGACGTTCGTGTCGCGGTTGCGGCTGGAGGGGCATCCGGACAATCCGGAATGGCTGAGCCACGTCAATTCCGGCGTGCTGAAGGTCAAGCTGGCGATGGCGATCATCGGCATATCGTCGATCCATTTGCTGCGCACCTTTATCGAAGCGGGCACGATCGGCCTGCCTGGCGCGCGCGTGACCGAGACCGGCGTACTGTGGCAGACGATCATCCATCTTGCCTTCATCGCTTCGGCGATCGGCATCGCCTGGGTCGACCGGATGACCCAGGAAAAGCACTGATCGGACTCGTTTGGGCGATGGCGAAGGATGCTTGCGCCGTTCATTGATCCGCAGGGACGACATCTCCATATAGGTCGGGAATGGCGGCGGGATCGCTCCCCCGCGCCGCTGGAGTAGAAATGTCCGAGACGCTTCCTGTCCTGCCTTTGCGTGATATCGTCGTGTTCCCGCAGATGATCGTTCCTTTGTTCGTCGGCCGCGACAAATCGGTGGCCGCGCTCGAGACCGCGATGGCGGCCGACAAGTCGATCTTTCTCGTCGCCCAGCTCGATCCGGCCGAGGACGATCCCGATCGCGACGCGCTGTACGACATCGGCGTCGTCGCCACCGTGCTGCAGCTGCTCAAGCTGCCCGACGGCACCGTGCGCGTGCTCGTCGAGGGTCAGCAGCGCGCCACGCTGACGACGCTGGCCAGCGACGCGAGCCATCTCTCGGCGGTCGTGTCGCCGCTCGAGGACGGCAGCTCGGACGGGCCCGAGGCGACCGCCTTGATGCGATCGGTGATCGACCAGTTCGAGAATTATGCGCGGCTCAACAAGAAGCTGCCGGCCGAGGCCGCCGCCCAGCTCGGCCAGATCGAGGACGCGGCGCGGCTCGCCGACGCGGTCGCCGCCAACATCAACGTCAAGGTTTCGGACAAGCAGGCGCTGCTGGTCGAGCTCGATCCGCTGAGACGGCTCGAGATGGCGTTCGCCTTCATGGAAGGCGAGCTCGGCGTGCTCAAGGTCGAGAAGAAAATCCGCAGCCGGGTCAAGCGGCAGATGGAGAAGACCCAGCGCGAATATTATCTCAACGAGCAATTGAAGGCGATCCAGCGCGAGCTCGGCACCGAGGGCGAGGAGGGCGGCGACGAGATCGCCGAGCTCAGCCAGAAGATCGCCAAGCTCCGCTTGCCCAAGGAAGCCCGCGCCAAGGCGACGGGCGAGCTCAAGAAGCTGCGCACGATGGCGCCGATGTCGGCCGAGGCGACGGTGATCCGCAATTACCTCGACGTCCTGCTCGGGCTGCCGTGGGGCAAGAAATCGAAGGTCAAGAGGGACATATCGGCCGCGCAGAAGGTGCTCGACGACGACCATTTCGGGCTGGAGAAGGTCAAGGACCGGATCATCGAATATCTTGCCGTCCAGGCGCGCACCAACAAGCTCAAGGGTCCGATCCTGTGCCTGGTCGGCCCGCCGGGCGTCGGCAAGACCTCGCTCGGCCGCTCGATCGCCAAGGCGACGGGGCGCGAATTCGTGCGTCAGTCATTGGGCGGCGTGCGCGACGAGGCCGAGATCCGCGGCCACCGGCGGACCTACATCGGCTCGCTGCCGGGCAAGATCGTCACCAATCTCAAGAAGGCGGGGACGTCGAACCCCTTGTTCCTGCTCGACGAGATCGACAAGCTCGGCCAGGATTTCCGCGGCGATCCGTCGTCGGCTCTGCTCGAAGTGCTCGACCCCGAGCAGAACCACAAGTTCCAGGACCATTATCTCGAGATCGACCTCGATCTCAGCGACATCATGTTCGTCACGACCGCCAACTCGATGAACATGCCGCAGCCGTTGCTCGATCGGATGGAGATCATCCGGCTGGAGGGTTATACCGAGGATGAGAAGGTCGAGATCGCCCAGCGCCACCTGCTGCCCAAGCAGATCGAAGCGCATGGGCTGAAGGGCAATGAATTCGTCCTGACCGAAGCGGGCCTGCGCGGGCTGCTGCGCTATTACACGCGCGAGGCGGGCGTGCGCACGCTCGAGCGCGAGATCGCCAAGCTGGCACGCAAGGCGCTGCGCAAGATCCTTGAGGGCAAGGCCGAGACGGTCGAGATCACCGCGGAAAATCTTCACGAATATGCCGGGGTGCGCAAATATCGCTTCGGCATCGGCGAGGAGAAGGACGAGATCGGTGCGGTCACCGGCCTGGCGTGGACCGAGGTCGGCGGCGAGCTGCTGACGATCGAGGCGGTCACGGTGCCGGGCAAGGGCATCGCCAAGACGACCGGCAAGCTGGGGGAGGTCATGCAGGAATCGGTGCAGGCGGCCTTCTCGTTCGTCAAGGCGCGCGCGCCGTCCTACGGGATCAAGCCGAGCCTGTTCGCGCGCAAAGAGATCCACATCCATTTGCCCGAAGGCGCAGTTCCCAAAGATGGGCCGTCGGCGGGGATCGGAATGGTCACTGCGATCGTCTCGACGCTGACCGGCATCCCCGTGCGGCGCGAGATAGCGATGACCGGCGAGGTGACGCTGCGCGGACGCGTGCTGCCGATCGGCGGACTCAAGGAGAAGCTGCTCGCGGCGCTGCGCGGTGGGATCACCACGGTGCTGATCCCGGCGGAGAACGAGAAGGACCTCGCGGAAATCCCGGAGAACGTGCGCGAGGGGCTGACGATCGTGCCGGTCGCGCATGTCGACGAAGTGCTCGCGCTCGCGCTTGCCGGTCCGCTCAGCCCGATCGACTGGACCGAAGCGGACGAGCTGGCGACCGAACCGCCGGCGCACCTGCCCGCAGCCGACGGCGTAGAGCCTGCGGTCCGTCACTGAGATGGTTAACGGCGGGTGGATTCGCCTGAGTTTGCACGGCGGAAGTTTCGTTTCCTTTTGACAGGCGGCGGCGCGCTGTTCTTAGATGCACGCGACGTGAGCCCGAGTCCCACGGCCGCACACTCTCAAAGGGGGTTCAGAAGGCATGAACAAGCAGGAGCTCATCGGCTCGGTCGCTGACGCGACGGGCCTCGGCAAGGGCGATGCAACCAAGGCCGTCGAGGGCGTGTTCGAGGCGATTTCCGCGGCGCTCAAGAAGGGCGACGAAGTCCGCCTGGTCGGCTTCGGCACTTTCTCGACGAGCAAGCGCAAGGCCTCGACGGGCCGCAACCCGCGCACCGGCGAGCCGATGAAGATCAAGGCGTCGACCCAGCCGAAGTTCAAGCCGGGTAAGGGCCTCAAGGATTCCGTCAACTGACCGACGCGGCCGGCGTAAGCTCGGCTGCGACGTTGCGGCGCTGCGTTCGATCGCGCTGGACACTCCCGGGTCGATTCCTTATCGGCCTCTGACGAAGCGTGGGCGCGTAGCTCAGTGGTAGAGCACTGTGTTCACACCGCAGGGGTCGCTGGTTCAATCCCAGCCGCGCCCACCACGCCTCGCGATCGTTGATCCCGGTGTATCGATCGCGGAGCGTCAGCTGAAACTCCGCTCCGTCACGCCGGCAGAAGCCGGATCCATGGGCGGCGTACGCTTGCCATTTCAGCCGTCTCGTATCCATGGCTCCGGCTTTCGCCAGGCGACGGGGATGGGGGATTGCGCCTATTTGCGCAGCCGCTCGATCGCCTGCGCCAGCGCCACATAGAGCTTGCCCATGTCCGATGACAGCAAGGTCACGCCCAGCGGCATGCCGTCGCGATTGGCGAGGACCGGCCGGAGCATCGCTTCGAAATCGTGGATGTAGCGGTTTACCTGGTTGCGGAATTCGGGCTCCCGCTCGTAATGCCGCGCGATCCGCCGGGCTTCGCCGGAATCGATCAGCCGCACCGCCCGGCGGGTGAAGATGCCGCGATCGCCGCGGAGATAGGAAGCCCATGCGCCGTCGGTCACTTCGTTGGACAGGATCTTGGTGACGTCGATCGCGGTTGAGTTCAGCGATTCGACCAGCAGCGCCGCCTGTCGCGAGAAGGTTTCCTGGTTGGCGTGCTCGACCTCCTGCTGCGCTTCGGCGATGCGCGCCTCGACCGATGCGCTGGTATCGGCGATCGTCAGCATCTGGCGCATCAACTTGTCGGATGCGCGGCTCGCGGTAGCGAGCGCCTGTTCGGCGACCTCGGCGATCCGCGCGACCTGGGTCGTGACATGCTCGCCGACCGCCTGCTTGATCGCGGCGCCGCTGGCGAAGCCGATCGCCGCCGCGCTGTCGGGGATCACCTCGGCGAGCGCCTCGCGGGCGCGCTCGGCCGCCTGCACCGCGGTCTCGCGCACACGCAACAGCGCCTCGATCAGCTGCGGACCCGCGGCGTCCGCGAAACGCGTCGCCTGCGCGCTGGCATTGAGGATGACCTCGTCGAGGCTCATCGCCTTGCGCAGCATCGCCTCGACTTTCTCGTCAATCGCGACGAACATTGCATTGACGTCGCCGCGCTGCCGCTCGACCGTCGTTTCGGCATCGCGCAGTCGGGAGGCCACCGCGCTCGCGCTGGTTTCGAGCCGCATCATTTCAGGCAGCGTCGCCGTAATCGTGGCGCGGCTGCTCGACGCCTGCTGCTCGAGCCGCGCAAGCGCCTGGGGCAGGGTCTCGCCCAGTTCGTGAAAGCATAGGTCGAGCGTCGTGCGGAGCGATCCGGCGCGCTGGATCAGCGCGTCGGCGGCAAGATTGCTGCTGTCGAGGTGGTTTGTCATCTGTTCGGTGCAGGAGGTGAGGTTGCCCACGGTGTCGGCGAGATTCGCGGTGCGCGCGGTGACGGCCTCGTCGACCGCGGTGAACCGCGCCTCGACCCCGGCGATGCCCGCATCGAACGTCGACATGATGGCGCGGCCGGTCGCGTCGTGCGTTGCGAGTTGAGCTGCAAGGCGATCGATCTGGGCGCTCATCTGATCGATGCGAAGCGACAGCGCCGCGCTCGAATCGTTGCCGGCGCGGTCGAGCGCCGCCTGGGCCTGCGCGACCATCGCCGTGAGCGCCGCATTCTGCGCATCGATGCCCTGCCGACTATGATCGACCGCAGCCGCGGCGGAGGACAGCGCGCTTTCGATCGCCCCCGTCAGTTTGGCCGCGACGTCGTCGATCTTGCCGCCGGCGACCGCGCTGCTGCTCTCGATCCGGGCAATGTTGGCGTCGAGGCGTTGCGCGGCACCGCCCGCATGTTCCTCGGCTTCCTGCGACCGGGCCGAGAGCGTCGCCAACGAAGCGGCCAACGCCGAGGCTTCTTCGTGCGCGCGTAGCCCGGCGTCCTTGAGCGTTGCCGCCATCGCGCGTGCATCCGCTTCGGCACGCGGCATATCGGCGACGAGCACGGCCATGTCGGTCTTGGCGCTCGCTGCGGCACCCTCGAGCGCCTTGCTCTGACGGCCGAGCGCGACCGTGTCGAGCCGCAACGATTCGGTCACCTGCGCCAGCCGGCCGGCCGATTCCTCGCCCAATGCCAGCAGCTGCTCGGCCTGCGCCGCGAGCGCCGCCCGGTTCTCCGCGATGCGCTGGCCGATCGCGTTCATCACCGCATCCAGGCTGCGCGCCTGCGCATGCATCGCCGCTGCGGTCTCGCCGAAACGGCGCGCCGCGCGCGCGCTGGTCCGCTGCGTGATCAGGAACAGCAAAGCGAGCAGGGCCAGCGGCGCGCAGGCCAAGCCGACCCCCGGGACGAGCTCTGCCGGAGCGAAACGGCCGTCGGGATGCGTCAACCACACGGACCAGCCGGCCGCCGCGAGCCACGCGACGGCGAGCAGCACCAGCAATGCGACGAACAGCCGCTCGGACAGCGGTGTCCGGATCGGCTCGGGCGCCGGTTCGATGTCGGTCGCCGGCAGGGTCTCGCCGATAGGCGACAACAATTCGGCAGCGGGCCTGTCATCGCCGGGCGAATCGATTGCGTCCTGGCTGATGTGCTGGGCCCCCCTGTTCATGGCCTCGCTTATCATCTTTTCGACGGGCGCGCATAGCGCAACGGCTCGTTAACGACGGGCCGCCTATTGAGTTGGCAATGGCCTATGATCCCGGTGCTCTCAACGCGGCGCTCGCTGCGGCGGTCGGCGACGATCCGACCCTCAAGGCGGAGCTTCGCGCCGTTTTCCTTGAAAGCGCCAGCCGCCAGGCCGATCTGCTGATGCGGTCGCGCTGCGACGACAATTGGCGCACTGCAGCTTGGCGCCTCAAGGGGCTGGCGGCGAGCTTTGGTGCGACCGGGCTGATGGACGCCGCGGAGGCCGCCGCTACCGGCGTGCCGGGCGATCCCGGGGCGCTGCGCCGGATCGCCGCGGCGCTTGCGACATTCGATCGATAGTCCACCAGCCGGCCCGCTTTGCAGTTTCGATCGTCAGCGCTTATCGCCGTTTCGAAGTCAGTGATCGGAGACGGAGTTGGCGCTCGCCGCGTTGATCGCCGCGTGCCGCGAGGCGGATGACGGAGAGGAAGGGCTGGCGGCGACGCTTCCGCTCGCCGGCAGGACCTTGCTCGAGCATCAGGCGCGTCTCGCCGTACGCGCCGGCGCGAGCCATATCGTCATCCTCGTCCAGCGCCTGCCGGGCCCGCTGACCGCCGCGATCGATCGCCTGCGCGGCGATGGGCTTGCGATCGAAGTCGCGCGCAGCGTGACCGACGCGGCCGACCGCCTTCATCCCGACGAACGGCTGCTGATCTTCGCCGAGGGCCTGCTCGCCGACCAGCGGCTGGTCGATCGGCTGGCGGATGCGTCGTCGCCGACGCTGATGATCGCAGCCGACGGCCCCGACACCCGGATGTTGGAGCGGATCGACGCGGCGGCGCGCTGGGCCGGGCTGGCGCTGATCGATGGCGCGCGGCTGCGCCGGACCGCCGCAATGCTCGGCGAATGGGACTTGATACCGACGCTGGTGCGGCAGGCGGTCAGCGATTCGGCGCGGCGGCTCGATGTGGCCGACGGCGCCGATCTTGGCGCGCCGCCGCTGCACGCAATGATCGGAACCGAGGCGGAAGCCGACGAGCTTGGCGAGCGGCTGCTGATCGAATCGCGGCGGCGCGAACCGCGCAGCTGGCCCGCGCGATGGCTGTTCGTCCATCTCGAGGAGCCGGCGGTGGCGCTGCTGATGGCGCGGCCGATCGAGGCGATCTGGCTGCGCGGCGGCGCAGTGGCGCTGACCACGCTCGGCGCGATCGCTTTCGCCTGCGGATGGCTCGCGTTCGGATCGGCGGCGTTGCTTGCGTCGGGACCGCTCGAGGCGGTGGGAGCGCGACTTGCCGCGGTTCGGCTGCAATCGTCGCGCCACGATGGCGATCTAATCCGCAGCCGGGGAATCACCGGGGCGGGCGCGCTGATCGCGCTTGGCGCGCGCCTGTCAACGGAGAGCACGGACTATGGACCGATCACGCTGGCCGCGGCGGCGCTGGCTTTCCTGATCGCGCTGATCGGCGAGCGGCGGCTGCTCGTACGGGTCGCGCCCGGCACGGCGGCGCCGCGCTGGCTTGCCGGGATCGACGCCGGTATCTGGGGTTTCCTGCCGTTCGCCGCGCTCGGCTGGTGGCGGACCGGGTTGGTGGCGCTGGCCTGCTATGCCGCCGCGTCCTTCTTTCGAATCCAGTCGCTGGCGCTCGCTGCGACCCGCCATCGCGAGACTTAGCGCGGCTTTAACGACAGTCGCGTTATGCGCGGGCGATGTCCGACCAGGCCCCCGACGGTGGCGATAGCGATGCGACCGGCGCGGCGTTCGGCCGGGTCGACCGTGCCGGCCGTCTCGTTGCGGCGGACCCGCCGCTGGCGCAGCTCCATGCCGCTGCCGAAGGGGAGCCGGGTGGCGCCTTGAAACTGCCCCAGCTGGCGGCGCTGGCGGCGCTTGCGCGGCGGCTGGGCGTCGCCGTGGCGCGCACGCTGGTCGCGGCCGACGAGGAGCATGACCTGCGTCTCGAAGCCCGCGCCTGGCCCGCAGGCGAGGAGATCGTCGTCTCGATCACCGGATGGGACACGCGCGCCGCACCTGCCGCCGATCCGGGCGCCGACGCCGTCCGCCGCTACGATTGGCTGCGCGCGACGGCCGATTGGCTGTGGCAGGTCGACGAGGCGCTCAATCTCACGACGCTGACGGGAGCGGACGACGGGGTCCCGCATCTCGCCCAAGTCGGTGCTCCGTTGACGCAATTATTCCGGCTCATCGCCGACGACGAAGGCAGGATGCCGCTGCTCGATGCGCTCGGCGAGCAGCGCGGCTTCGATCGCCAACTGGCCGGCCTGATCCCGGGCGGGGGGCAATATCGCCTCGCCGCGGTGCCGCTGTTCGACGGCGAAGGCTGCTTTCGCGGCTTTCGCGGCAGCGCCGAAGACGACGTGCGGCCGGCCGAAGCAGGCGCCGGCGGCTTCGGTGCGCGTCTCGACCGGGCTTTGCGCGGCCCGCTCGACCGGATCGTCGACAGCGCCGAAGCGATCGCCGCGCAGACGGAGGGGCCGTTGCGCCGGGATTATGCCGCTTACGCAAGCGATATCGCCGTCGCCGGGCGGCACCTGCGCGGGCTGATCGACGATCTCGTCGACATCGAGGCGATCGAGCGCGATCGGATCGTCGCCCGGGCCGATCCGTTCGACCTTGCCGATACCGCGCGCCGGGCGGCAGCCCTGCTCGACCCGGCCGCGGCCGCGCGGCGCATCCGCGTCGACCGGCCGGGCGTCGAGGAGATGATCGCGGCGATCGGCGACTATCGCCGCGCGCTGCAGATCGCGGTCAACCTGCTGAGCAACGCGGTCCGTTACGCCCCGGAGGAGTCGGCGGTGTGGGTCCGGGTCGCGCGCGAGGGTGCCGTGGCGACGCTCGTCGTCGCCGACCAGGGCCGCGGGATCGCGACCGAACATCGCGAGCGGGTGTTCGACAAATATGATCGGCTCGACGCCGACGAGCCGGGCGGTTCGGGGCTGGGCCTGTATATCGCACGCCGTCTCGCGCGGGCGATGTCGGGGGAGCTTGCGGTGGACAGTGCGCCGGGGCAGGGGGCGCGCTTCACGTTGACCCTGCCCGGCGGCTGATCAGCGCTCGTTTACCGGCAGATAAGGCCGCTCGGTCGGTCCGGTATAGAGCTGGCGGGGACGGCCGATCTTCTGCGCCGGATCCGAGATCATCTCGTTCCATTGCGCCACCCAGCCGACGGTGCGCGCCAGCGCGAACAGCGCGGTGAACATCGTCGTCGGGAAGCCGATCGCCGAAAGGATCACGCCCGAATAGAAATCGACGTTGGGGTAGAGCTTCTTGTCGATGAAATAGGGATCGTTGAGCGCGATCTGCTCGAGCTCGCGCGCGACGTCGAACACCGGATCGACCACGCCGAGCTTGTCGAGCACCTCCTTGGCCGTCTTCTGCATCACCTTCGCGCGCGGGTCGTAATTCTTGTACACGCGATGGCCGAAGCCCATCAGGCGGAACGGGTCGTCCTTGTTCTTCGCGCGCGCGATATATTCCGGAATACGATCCGGCGTGCCGATCTCGCGCAGCATGTTGAGCGCTGCCTCGTTCGCGCCGCCATGCGCCGGACCCCATAGGCAGGCGATGCCGGCCGCGATGCAGGCGAACGGATTGGCGCCCGACGAGCCGGCCAGCCGCACGGTCGAGGTCGACGCATTCTGCTCGTGATCGGCGTGGAGGATGAAGAATCGGTCCATCGCCGCCTCGATGACAGGATCGACCTCATATTCCTCGGCGGGGACGCTGAACGTCATGCGCAGGAAATTGGCGGTATAGCTCAGATCGTTGCGCGGATAGACGAACGGCTGGCCGACCGAATATTTATACGCCATCGCGGCGATCGTCGGCATCTTGGCGATCAGCCGATGGCTGGCGATCATCCGCTGGACCGGATCCTCGATGTCGGTCGAATCGTGATAGAAAGCCGACAGCGCGCCGACGACGCCGCACATGATCGCCATCGGATGCGCATCGCGCCGAAAGCCGCGGTAAAAGGTCGACAGCTGCTCGTGCAGCATCGTGTGACGGGTGATCGTGTTGACGAAATCCGCAAGCCCGTCCCGGGTCGGCAGCTCGCCGTTGAGCAAGAGGTGGGCTACCTCCATGAACGAGGACTGCTCAGCCAGCTGGTCGATCGGATAGCCGCGATGGAGCAGGATGCCGGCGTCGCCGTCGATATAGGTGATCCCGGAATCGCAGCTCGCGGTGGAGGTGAAGCCCGGATCGTAGGTGAAGACCTCGGCGTCGCCATAGAGCTTACGGATATCGATGACGTCGGGACCGGTGGTGCCCGAGATCACCTTATAATCGAAGTTTCTGTCTCCCAGCGCCAGCTTGGCGACCTGATCCCCCATGGCCTCGTTCCTTCTGTTGGTCATTCCACAACCGGTTGCGCCTGATCGGCCAACCGCGCCAGACTCTCGGTGCGGCCGAGCAGCACCAGCACATCGAAAATTCCCGGAGATGTCGTCCGCCCGGTCAGCGCCGCGCGCAGCGGCTGCGCCACCTTGCCGAGACCGACCCCCGCGGCTTCCGCCACCTCGCGCACCGCGGCCTCGAGCGCCGGGACGTCCCACTCCGTGACCGCTCCGAGAGCCTCCAAGGCCCGCCGTACCAGATCGATCGACGCGCTGTCTAACAGGGAGCGGGCGCGCTCGTCCATGTCTATTGGGCGAGTGCGAAAGAGGAAGGCCGCGCCCTCGGCCAATTCGCCCAAATCCTTGGCGCGAACCTTGAGCACGGCCATGCTGCTCCGCAACAATTCGAGCTGGCCGGGGGCCAGCGGGCGACCGACCAGCGCCGCGACCCGGGGTGCCGCCAGCGCCGCTAGACGCACGTCGTCCGCCTCGCGCAGATAATGGCCGTTGAGGTTTTCGAGCTTCTTAAAGTCGAAGCGTGCTGGAGCGCGTCCGACATCGGCCAGATCGAACAAGGCGACGGCGCGCTCGCGATCGACGATCTCCTCGTCCCCGTGCCCCCAGCCCAGGCGCAGCAGATAGTTGGACAGCGCTTCCGGCAACATCCCCATCTCGTCGCGATAGGCGTCGACGCCGAGCGCGCCGTGGCGCTTCGACAGCTTCGCTCCGTCGGCGCCATGGATCAGCGGGATATGGGCATAGACCGGTTCGGCCCAGCCCATCGCCCGGATCAGCGCGAGCTGACGAAAGGCGTTGTTGAGATGGTCGTCGCCGCGGATGACATGGGTCACGCCCATGTCGTGGTCGTCGACCACGACCGCGAGCATATAGGTCGGCGTGCCGTCGGAGCGCAGCAGCACCATGTCGTCGAGCTCGGCATTCTGGACCGTCACGGGCCCCTGTACGCGATCGTCGATCGTGGTCTGGCCGTCGCGCGGCGCTTTGAGCCGCACGACGTAGGGCGCATCGGCCGGCGCGTCCGCCGGATCGCGATCGCGCCAGCGGCCGTCGTAGCGCAGCGGCTGGCGATTGGCGCGCTGCTCGGCGCGCATCGCCTCGAGCTCCGCCGGCGTCGCGTAGCAACGATAGGCGTGGCCGCCCGCGAGGAGGGCGTGCGCCACCTCGGCGTGGCGCCCGGCGCGCGCGAATTGGAATACCGCCGCCTCATCGCCTTCGAGGCCGAGCCAGCGCAGCCCGTCGAGGATCGCGTCGATCGCCGGCTGGGTCGAGCGCGCGCGGTCGGTATCCTCGATCCGCAGCAGGAACTTGCCGCCGTGATGACGGGCAAAGAGCCAGTTGAACAGCGCCGTGCGCGCGCCCCCGATGTGGAGGAAGCCGGTCGGCGATGGGGCGAAGCGGGTGACGACGCCCGGTTCGAGGCCGGGTTCGGTGGGGTGAGAGCTTGCGCCCACGCGCGCTTTCTCCAAGGATCGGCGGATGGCTGAAGAGTTCGCGGCCCCTAGCATAGCGCTCCCGGCGCCACAAATGGGGTTCGGCGGCATCGTGCGCGCCCGGGCGGGGCGTTGGGCTGCGGCAATCGAGCGCCGGCTCGAAGCCGAACGCGAGCAATTGGCCTTGTGGCTCCCGGTCGCGTTCGGCCTCGGCATCGCCGCCTGGTTCACCTTGCCGGACAAGGAAGGCTGGATCGCGTTCCTGTTCGCCAGCCTCGCCGTCACGGCGCTAGGCGTCGCGCTGAGCCGGGCGGGGCGCGCCGGGCAGGCGCTGATCCTGTTCGGGCTCTCCGCGGCGCTCGGCTGCGCGCTGGTGTGGATCCGCGCGGAGCGGGTGGCGGCCCCGGTCCTGGCGCGGCCGGCGATTGCCGAATTTTCCGCGGCGATCGAGCGGATCGACCGCCTGCCGGCGAAAGACAGCATCCGCCTGCTGCTCGCGCCCGATCCGGCGGCGCAGCTGCCGCCGCGCCTGCGCGTATCGCTCGACGAGGACGACGTGCCTCCTGGTCTGGCGGTCGGGGCACGGATCGCGTTGCGCGCGCGGCTCGTGCCACCGCCGTCGGCGGCGGTGCCGGGCGCCTATGACTTCGCCCGCGTCGCCTGGTTCCAGGGGATCGGGGCGACCGGCCGCGCCTTCGGCCCGGTCGAAGTGATCGGCGCCGCGCCTCCGAGCGGCGTGCGCGGCCTGCTGACGCGGTGGCGCGAACGGCTCTCGCGGCACATCCAGGAGCGCCTCGCCGGCGGCGCGGGAGGCATCGCCGCGGCGCTTGCCGCCGGCGACCAGGGCGCGATCCCCGAAACCGACGCCGAGGCGATGCGGCGGAGCGGGCTCGCGCATCTGCTCTCGGTCAGCGGGCTGCACCTCAGCGCGGCGGTCGGCGCGGCGATGCTGCTTACCCTGCGCCTGCTCGCGCTCAGCCCGGCGCTGGCGCTGCGCGTTCCGCTGGTGCTGGTCGCCGCCGCGGTCGGCGCGGTCGCGGGCATCGGCTACACCTTGCTGACGGGAGCCGAAGTGCCGACCGTGC
Source organism: uncultured Sphingomonadaceae bacterium (assembly GCA_964245585.1). Taxonomy (GTDB): domain Bacteria; phylum Pseudomonadota; class Alphaproteobacteria; order Sphingomonadales; family Sphingomonadaceae; genus Solisphingomonas. The sequence continues at coordinate 43,153 of CAXTMX010000003.1, forward strand.
GCTCGTGCATCGCGGTGCTGCTGGTGCTCGCCGGGATCGCGATCGGGCGTGACGCGCTGACCTTGCGGCTGGTGTCGACCGGCGCGCTGATCGTGCTGCTGCTGTGGCCCGAGAGCCTGGTGGGGCCAAGCTTCCAGCTGAGCTTCGCCGCGATCACCGCGATCGTCGCGCTTCACCAGCAGCCGCGCCTGGCCGCGCTGCTCGCGCGGCGCGACGAGGGGCTGGCCCCGCGCACCGGCCGGTTGCTGCTCGGCCTGTTGCTGACCGGTCTCGTGGTCGAGATCGCGCTGGCGCCGATCGCTCTGTTCCATTTCCACCGATCGGGGCTTTACGGCGCGCTCGCCAATATCGTCGCGATCCCGCTGACGACGTTCGTCATCATGCCGCTCGAAGCGCTCGCGCTGTTGTTCGACGTGGTGGGCATGGGCGCGCCCTTCTGGTGGCTGACCGGCCGCTGGCTCGACGCCCTGCTATGGCTCGCGCATAGCGTTGCCGATGCGCCGGGCGCGGTCGCCGCGCTGCCGGCGATGCCGCGCGCCGCGTTCGGGCTGATCGCGGCGGGCGGGCTGTGGCTCGCCTTGTGGCGGACCTCGCTGCGCCGGATCGGGATGATCCCACTCGCCGTCGGCATCGCCTGGGCGCTCGCAACACCGCCGGCCGATATTCTGATCACTGGGGATGGCCGCCACCTTGCTCTGCGCGGGACCGACGGCACGCTGTCGCTGCTGCGCCCGCGCGCGGGCGACTACGTCCGCTCGACGCTCAACGAACTGAGCGGATTGACCGGCGAGGCCGTCGCGCTTGACGAGCTGGGCGAGGCGCGCTGCAATTCCGATCTGTGCGCTGTGGCGCTGACCGGCGGCGGGCGGACGTGGCGCCTGCTCGCGACGCGCAGCCCTTATCTCCTCGACATCGCCGCGATGAATCGCGCCTGCGCCGAGGCCGACATCGTCGTTTCGGATCGCCGCCTGCCGCGCAGCTGCCATCCGCGTTGGCTCAAGGCAGACCGTCCGCTGCTCAGCCGCACCGGCGGGCTGGCGATCCATCTCGCCGATCAATCGATCCAAAGCGTTGCCGCGAGCGGCGACGATCACCCGTGGGCGAGCGCGGGAGCGATCAATGGTAGCGGCGGAGCAGCCCGGCGAGCCGGCCCTGCACGCGGACCTGATCGGGCGCGTAGCGCTGCGGATCGTACGCCCGGTTCGCCGGATCGAGCCGGATCATCGATCCTTCGCGACGGAAATATTTGAGCGTCGCTTCATTCTCGTCGACCAGCGCCACGACGATATCGTTCTCGCGCGCCACATCGGTCCGCCGGATCAGGGCGAAGTCGCCGTCGAGGATGCCCGCCTCGACCATCGAATCGCCGGCGACCTCGAGCGCGTAATGCTCGCCTGGTCCGAGCAGCGCGGCCGGCACCGACAGCGTCTCGCGCCCCTCGAGCGCCTCGATCGGCATGCCGGCGGCGATGCGGCCGTGGAGCGGCAGCTCGACCGTGTCGTTCGCGGCGGCGGGGAGGATGCGCGGAATGCTCGGCGCGGGCGCGGGCTTCGTCCGCTCGGGCATGCGCAGCACCTCGAGCGCGCGGGCGCGGTTGGGCAGGCGGCGGATGAAATGCCTTTCCTCAAGCGCGCTGATCAGGCGATGGACGCCGGACTTGGACTTGAGATCGAGCGCCGCCTTCATCTCCTCGAACGATGGGGAGACACCGGTTTCGGCCAGGCGGTCATGGATGAAGCAGAGCAGATCATGTTGCTTGACGGTCAGCATCGCTTTCTCCATCCGGAACGAACGGGGAACGTGTAGGAAACGAAATAACCTCTGTCAAGCGAGCGCCATGAACTCGACCAGTTCGCCGGCCTGCGCCGCCGGCGCATGCGGCGCTCGCACGATCAGCACATCGGCCTGCGCCAGCGCACTGAGCACGGCGCTGTCCTGTTCGACGAGCGGGCGGATGCCGGCGGCTTCCGAGCGGCCACGAAGATATTCCGCGCGTTCCCCCACGGCAGGCAAGGGCCCGACGAGAGCCGCCGTCCGGACTGGGGGGAACGGATCGGCCGCTCCCAGCGAACGGCGGATCAACGGGAGCAGAAACAGCCAGGCGGTTACGTAGGCCGAGACCGGATTGCCGGGCAGGCCTACCACGGCGGCGGCGCCGAGCCGGCCGGCCGTCAGCGGCTTGCCCGGCTTCATCGCGACACGCCAGAAACCCAGCGTTGCGCCCGCCGCCTCGAGCGCGGGACGAACGAGATCATGGTCTCCTACCGAGGCGCCCCCGGTGCTGACGACGATGTCGGCGTTTGCGGCGGCCGCGGCGAATGCAGTGGTCAATGTCACGAGGTCGTCGCGAACGATGCCGACGTCATGAAAGTCGACCGGAAGGCGGCTGAGGAGGGCGCCCAGCATCGGGCCGTTGGACGCGGGCAGGCCTTCGCCCGTTTGACCAGGCTCGATCAACTCGCTGCCGGTCGAGATGGACGCAATGCGAAGGCGACGGGCGACCGGAAGCGTTCCGTGGCCGCCGATCGCGGCGAGGCCGATCCGCGCCGGCGTCAGATGGTCACCGGCAGCGACCAGCTGTTCGCCCGACGTGAAATCGGACCCTTGCGCACGGACATAGGCGCCCCGGCGCGGCGGGCCGTCGCCGGTGAGGTGGAGCATGCTCTCGCCCCACTGCGCGGCTTCCTGGATGAGGATCGTGTCGGCACCGGCGGGCAGGGGGGCGCCGGTAAAGATCCGTGCCGCTTCGCCGGGGGCGAGGGAAGAACCCAAGCCGGCCCCGGCGGCGCTTTCGCCGACGATCCGCCATGGGCCGGGCAGTTCGGCGAAGCGCAGGGCAAAGCCGTCCATTGCCGACAGATCGGCTGCCGGCTGGGTGCGGCGCGCCAGGATGTCCTCGGTCGCCCAACGGCCGGCGGCATCGATCAGCGGGACGCGCTCGGTCGGGAGGGAAGGAGCGAGAGCGATGATGCGGGCCTGGGCTTCCGCTACGGTCAGCATCAGGGCGCGGCGCGCCAGTCGCCCGAACGCCCTCCCGACTTGGCGAGGAGATGGACAGGCCCGATCGTCATCGCGCGGTCGACGCTTTTGAGCATGTCATAGATTGTAAGCAACGCGACCGAAACCGCTGTCAATGCTTCCATCTCCACGCCGGTGGTATGGGTCGTACGAACCGTCGCGGTTGCTTCGATGCCGGTGTCGGTAAGCGCCAGGTCGAGCGCGACGCCGGTGATGGGGAGGGGGTGGCACAGGGGGATGAGTTCGGCGGTGCGCTTGGCGGCCATGATGCCGGCGATGCGCGCGACAGCGAGCACGTCGCCTTTCTTGGCGGTGCCGTGGCGGATCGCGGCAAGCGCTTCGGGCGAAACGGCGATGCGGCCGGCCGCAATCGCTTCGCGCGCGGTGCCATCCTTTGCCGAGACGTCGAACATCCGCGCCGCGCCCTGCTCGTCGAGATGGTTCATGCGCCGAGCAGCAGCCGGGTCGCGGCGGCGACATCGGCTTCGCGCATCAGCGCTTCACCGACGAGGAAACAACCGATTCCGTGCGTCGAGAGGCGGTCGAGATCGGCTTTGTCGGACAGGCCGCTTTCGGCGACGAGCGTAGCGCCGGCCGGGACGAGCGGCGCCAGGCGCTCGGTGCGCGTCAGATCGACGCTGAAGTCCCTGAGATCGCGGCTGTTGATGCCGATCAGGCGGGATCGCAGGCGCAGCGCGCGCTCGAGCTCGGCGGCGTCATGGATCTCGACGAGCACGTCCATCGCATGATCGCGCGCCGCCGCCTCGATCTCGGCCATCGCGCCGTCGTCGAGCGCGGCGACGATGATCAGGATCGCATCGGCGCCGAACGCGCGCGACTCGATCACCTGCCACGGATCGACCATGAAGTCCTTGCGCAGGCACGGCAGCGAAACGGCCTCGCGCGCCGCGACGAGATATTCGTCCGCACCCTGGAAATAGGGCCGATCGGTCAGCACCGACAGGCATGCGGCGCCGCCCTCGGCATAGGCGCGAGCATGCGCCGGCGGATCGAAATCGTCGCGGATCAGTCCCTTGGAAGGCGACGCTTTCTTGATTTCGGCGATCAGGCCGTAGCCGCCGGCCGCGACCTTGGCATTCAATGCGGCGCGAAAGCCGCGCGGCGGCGACTGCGCCGCGGCGGTCGCCTCGAGCTCGCCGACGGTCACCGATGCCTTGCGCGAGGCGACGTGCTCGCGCTTGTCGGCGCAGATCCGGGCAAGACGGTCGGTCATCGGGCGAAGGCGATCCAGCAGTCGAGCAGGGTGTTGGCGAGGCCGCGATCGATCGCCTCGGCGGCTTCCTCGACCCCCTCGCGCCAATCGTCGACCTCGCCGGCGACGATCAGCGCACCGGCGGCGTTGAGCAATACCGCATCGCGATAGGCGCCGGGCTGCCCTTGGAGCAAGGCACGCAGGGCTGCGGCATTATAGGCCGGATCACCGCCGCGCACCGCGTCGAGCGGGTGGCGGGTCAGACCGGCCTCCTCGGGAACGACCTGGCCCTCGGTCGTGGCGCAGGCGACGCCGATCCGCACCGTGCGGCTCGGGCCGGCGATCGACAGTTCGTCGAGATCGTCCTCGCCCGCGACGAGCATCGTCGCATCCGTTCCCAGCAGTTCAACCGCGGTGCCGACGACGTTGAGGTAGTCGACCCGCGCGACGCCGATCAGCTGGCGGGTGACGCGCGCCGGATTGGCGAGCGGACCGATCAGGTTGAACACCGTGCGCCGGCCGATCGCCTTACGCACGGCGGCGAGGTGGCGGAGCGCGGGATGGTGCGTCTGCGCGAACATGAAGGCGAGGCCGAGCTCGGCGAGGCTTTCCTCCGCCAGCGCAGAAGCGCGGTCGAGATCGAGCCCGAGCGCCTCAAGCGTGTCGGCCGCGCCGGCCTTGCTCGAGGCCGCGCGGTTGCCGTGCTTGGCGACGGGCACGCCGCACGCTGCGACGACGATCGCGACCGCCGTCGAGATGTTGAGGCTGTGCGCGCCGTCGCCGCCGGTGCCGCAAACGTCGATCGCGCCCTCGGGCGCCGTCACCGGGATCATCCGGGCGCGCAGCGCGCGCGCCGCGGCGGCGATCTCGATCGCGGTCTCACCGCGCTCGGCGAGCGCGGTCAGAAAGGCGGCGGCAGCCTCGTCGGAAACCTTGCCGTCGAGCAGATCGTCGAACGCGGCCTGCGCGGTGGCATGGTCGAGCGGCGAGAACGGGTCGGGGAGCAGGGCGAGGGCGGTCATGCGCGCTCGCGCACCTTGATCCCCGCCAGCGTCATGAAATTGGCGAGCATCGCATGCCCGTGCTCGGTGGCGATGCTTTCGGGGTGGAACTGGACGCCGTGGATCGGCAGCGTCGCGTGGCGCACGCCCATGATCGTGCCGTCGGGCGCGCGGGCGTTGACGATCAGCGAGGCGGGCAGGTCCGCCTCGGCGACGATCAGCGAATGATAGCGCGTCGCGGTGAACGGCGAGGGCAGACCGGCGAACAGGCCGGTGCCGTCATGGTCGACCGGGCAGGTCTTGCCATGCATCAGCTCGCGCGCGCGGAACACGATGCCGCCGAAGCTCTGGCCGATAGCCTGGTGGCCGAGGCAAACGCCGAGCAGCGGCCGCTTCGCCTCGGCGCAGGCTGCGACCAGATCGCGCGAGATGCCCGCTTCGTTGGGGGTGCAGGGGCCGGGGGAGATCAGGAACGCCGCAGCGCCCGACGACATCGCCTGGCCGACCGAGATCGCATCGTTGCGCACGACTTCGACCTCCTCGCCCAGCTCCATCAGATAATGGACGAGGTTCCAGGTGAAGCTGTCGTAATTGTCGATGACGAGGATCATCGGGTCGACATAGCGGGGGACACGGCAGTCGGAAAGGTCCAGACCCGACGATAGCAAACCGCCCTTCGGGCTGAGCCTGTCGAAGCCTTCCCTCCCTCGTTCAGAGAAGAAAAGCCCTTCGACAAGCTCAGGCGAACGGTGGTCGCGTCATGCAACCTGCCGATTAGCGGCAGCGCACGCTATTGCTGGTTGCGCCGCTGTTCTGGTCGATCGAGCGCCCGGCGAGCGCGCCGATCGCGGCGCCGATCAAGGTGCCGGCGGCGCGCGAATGGCCGCCGTCGATGACGTTGCCGAGGATGCCGCCGGCGCCGGCGCCGACGATCAGGCCGGTCGTGCCGTCGTTGCGCTTGCAATAATAGCGTCCGTCGGTGCCGCGATAGACGCGATCGTTGGCGGCAAGCTCGCGCTCGCGATAGTTCGGTCCGTCGCGATAATATTGCGACGGATCATAGCCGTTCTCGTAGCGATCGTCCTGATAGGCGAGCGGCGGGGGGCCGCCATTGCCCTGGCGATAATCGTCGCGATAGCTGCCGCGATAAGAGGCGCGTGCCGATTGGTAGCGATCGCGCTCGGCCCTGAACACCGTAATCTCATTGTCGAGACGATCGAGCGCAGCGTCGAACCGCCGCTGATCGGATGCGCTCTGGGCGAGCGCCGGGGCAGTCAGGCCGAGCGCAGCGGTAGCCGCGAGACAGACGGATAGGACGAAACGGCGCATGATCATCTCCTGAAGTTCTGTGAGAGGCTCAATGAGCGAAGCCCGCCGAACGTTGCATGAACGGATCGATTCCGGTGACGGCGACGACGCTATTGCCCGAAGCCGGACTCGCTGGCGCGCGCGACTGCCTCGCGCGCAGCGGCGATCAGCGCGCCGGCCTTGGCCTCGCATTCGCGCTGTTCAAAGTCCGGGTCGCTGTCCGCGACGATGCCGGCGCCCGCCTGGACGTGCATCAGCCCGTCCTTGACCACGGCGGTGCGCAGCACGATGCATGAATCCATCGATCCGTCGGGCGAGAAATAGCCGACGCCGCCGGCGTAGGCACCGCGCGTCTCGGGCTCGAGCTCGGCGATGATCTCGCACGCGCGAACCTTGGGCGCGCCCGAGACGGTGCCGGCGGGGAAGCCGGCGAACAGGGCATCGAGCGCGTCCTTGCCGGGGGCGAGCCGGCCGGTGACGTTCGAGACGATGTGCATCACGTGGCTGTATTTCTCGACCAGATAGCTGTCGGTCACGCGCACGCTGCCCGCCTCGGAGACGCGGCCGACGTCGTTGCGACCGAGATCGAGCAGCATCAGATGCTCGGCGCGCTCCTTGGGATCGGCGAGCAGGCTGGCGCGGTTGTCGGCATCCTCGGCGTCGGTCTTGCCGCGGGGGCGGGTGCCGGCGATCGGGCGGATGGTGACCTCGCCGGCGCGCGCGCGGACGAGGATCTCGGGAGACGAGCCGATCAGGGCGAAGCCCGGCAGGTCGAGATAATAAAGGAACGGCGACGGATTGATCCGGCGCAGCGCGCGATAAAGATCGAACGGCGGCGGCGCGAACGGCGCGGTGAAGCGCTGGGCGAGGACGACCTGGAAGACGTCGCCGGCGGCGATATAATCCTTCGCGGCGAGCACCATCTCGCGATACCGGCCCGGCGCAAGCGAGGAGACCGGCGCGATTGCGGTGGCAATGGCAGAGGTGCGGCCCGGCTTCGGCAGCGGTGCGGCGAGGCGGGCCTGGGCTGCCTCGATCCGTTCGGTCGCCTGCGCCACTCCGCCCGCGCCATCAGGCCAGACAGGCGCGACCAGGAACAGCTCGTCGCTCAGCCGATCGAACACCAGGATCAGCGTCGGGCGGACGAACAGCATGTCGGGCAGGTCGAGCGGATTGGGCGCGGGGCGCGGCAGGCGCTCGACCAAGCCGACCGTCTCATAGGCGAAGAAGCCGACGAGGCAGGCGAGCGCGGCGGGGAGCCCGGCAGGCACATCGATCCGGGATCGCCCGACGAGCGTGCGCAGCGCGGCCAGCGTCGGCTCGGCGCAGGGCACGAAGGCGGCGCGATCGTCCAGCCAGCGCGGGTTGATCTCGGCGCGCTCGCCGGCGGCGCGGAACAGCAGGTCGGGGGCGAGGCCGAGCAAGCTATAGCGCCCGCGCGTCGCGCCGCCCTCGACCGATTCGAGCAGATAATCGCCGCGCCCGGGCTCGATCAGCTTGAGCGCGGCGGAAACCGGCGTGTCGGTGTCGGCGATCTGGCGGCGCCAGACGAGCGCGGGCCGGCCGGCGGCAAGCGTCGCGGCGGCAGCGGCATCGGCGTGAGCTGCTTCAGCGGGCGTCACCGGATCAGGGTGCGGCGCCGGCGCCGCCGCCAAGCTGCGCCTTGATCCGGGCGATCGCCGCGGCATTGCGCTTGACGCCGACCAGGGCCTGCGCGGCGGCGGCGAATTGCTCGACATACTCCTCGCCGACGGCTTGACGCAGCTGTTCGCGGGTCGCGGCGAGCAGTTGGGGCGTGCCGGAGGCATCGCCGCGCGTCACGCGATCGAGCTTGATCACGAACCAGCCCTGCTTGTTGGGCGCCTCGAGCAGCTTGACGCTGCCCGGCGCCATCGAGAACAGCAGCGCGAGCGGCGGGGGGACGCGCTGCCCCGCGCGGGCGAGATCGACGCGCCTGCCGCCGGCCGGCTGCGGCGCGGGCAGGGGCATCGCGGCACCGGCGAAGGCGGCCGGCAGCGGCACGCCGCTCGATGCCTTGGCGACGAGCGCGCTCGCCACCGCCTTGGCGCGCTGCTGCGCCCGCTCGAGCGCGAGATCGGCGAGCAGGCGCGCGCGAACCTGCGCGAGGGGCAGCGGCGCGGCGGGGAGGACCTGCGTCACGCCGAGCAAGGCGAAGCGCTGGCCGGGCGCGATCGTCTCGACCGTCGGGTCCTCGTCGGGGCTGGTCTCGAACGCGGGCTTGAGCAAAGCGGCCACCTCGGGCGGGGCGCGGTAATCCGGCTGGCCCGGCGCGGCGCCGGTGGCGAGCAGCGGCGGCGTGACGGTCACGCTCAGCCCCTTGGCCTTGACGACGTCGGCGAAGCTCGAGCCGTTGCCGACCGCATCCTCGATCGCGGCGACCATGTCGGCCAGCGCATCGTCGGCCTTGCGCTTGGCGAGCTGCGCGGCGATTTCGTCGTGGACCGCGGCGAGCGCGCGCGCCGGCGTCGCCTCGATCGCGTCGACGCGCACGACGTGCCAGCCGAAATCGGACTTGGCCGGTGCGCTCGCCGTGCCCTGGGGCGCAGCGAAGGCGGCGGCGGCGACGGCGGGCGAGGCCAGCGCGGCGAATTCCTGGCGCGTCTTGCGGCCGACCCTGGTGTCGGCGGGAGCGAAGCCGGCCTCGCTCGCGGCCTTGGCGAACGGCGTGCCGTCGGCGAGCTTGGCGGCGAAGGCGCGCGCCTTCTCCTCGCTGTTGAGCACGACCTGCGACAGCTCGCGCGTCTCGCGCGCGGCGTAGCGCGGCGCATCGGCGCGGTAGGCTGCAGCGATCTCGGCCTCGCTCGGAGGCTGCGCGCCGAGCGTCTCGCTGCCGAACGCGGCGTAGCGCAGCACCCGGCGCTCGGGCAGCGTGAAGCGGGCGATGTTGCGCTGGTAGAAAGCGGCGACATCGGCTTCGCTCGGCGCGACGCCGCCGGCCATCAGCGCGGTCGGCACGACGCCGATCATGCCCGCGCGGCTCTCGAGCAGCAGCGAGGCGTAAGGCGTCGTCAGCCCCGCCGGGACGTGGATGCCGCCGGCGACCGGCAGGAGCAGCTGGCGCTTGACCGAATCGGCTACGATCTCGTTGCGCAGCTGGGGCTCGGACAGGCGCTGCTGCTGGAGCGCGGCGTCGAAGGCGGTGCGGCTGAACTTGCCGTCGGGCCCCTTGAACGCCGCGATGCTGGCGATCTCGCCGTCGACCAGCCGCTTGCTCGCCGCGATACCGGCGCGCGTGGCGAACTGCTCGACCGCGTGCGACGCGATCGTCTGGTCGACCGTCTCGTCGAACCCGCCGCCGGCGACGAAGCCGGACAGATCGAGCCCGGGGTTCTGCTGCTGCGCGGCCTGGAGCTGGCGGCGCGTGCGCTGGTCGAGCTCGTTCGCGCCGATTGCGCGACGCCCGACGGTGGCGACCGTGTCGCCGCCGCTGACGGTCGCTCCGTCACCCGGCGGACCGCTGACCCCGGTGATGATGAACGCCACCAGCACCAGCGCGAGCAGGCCGAGCACCAGCCAGGAGGAGAGCGCGCGGCGGAAAAAGCTGATCATCGGCGGGTCCGGTATTCGGGAACGGACGCTCGCCATAGAGGCGGCGGACGATCGCTTCAAGCTAGGCGGACCCCGCGCGGCTTGCTACTGCCGCCGCGCAACAAGGGGGGCGTGATGGCGCTGCGCAAGCTGGTAGCCGGCAATTGGAAGATGAACGGGGACAAAGCCGCGTTGACCGAGCTCGACGCGATCGCGGCGGCGGCGCAGGCAGCGCCGGGCCTCGACGTCGCGATCTGCCCGCCGTTCACGCTGATCGCGGCGGCGCAGGCGCGACAGCCCGAGCTCGCGCTGGGCGGGCAGGATTGCCACGCGGCCGCCAAGGGCGCGCATACCGGCTGCGTCGCGGCGGCGATGCTGCGTGAGGCGGGCGCGACCTATGTCATCGTCGGGCACAGCGAGCGCCGGACCGACCAACACGAGAGCGATGCCGAGGTCCGCGCCAAGGCCGAGGCGGCGATCGCCGCCGGGCTGATCGCGATCGTGTGCGTCGGCGAGACCGAGCCCCAGCGCGATGCCGGCGAGGCGATCGCGGTGGTCGCGGAGCAATTGCGCGGATCGGTCCCCACGGGCGGCACGGGGGAGAGCCTGGTCGTCGCCTACGAGCCGGTATGGGCGATCGGCACCGGCCGGACACCTTCCACCGCCGACGTCGCGGAGATGCATGCGGCGATCCGCAAGACGCTGGGCGAGGCGATCGGTGCAGAGGGCGCCCGGGTGCGGATATTGTATGGCGGGTCGGTCAAGCCGGACAATGCGGCGGAGTTGACGGCGGTGGCCGACGTCGACGGCGCGCTGGTCGGTGGCGCAAGCCTGACGGCGGCGCTGTTCGTGCCGATCATCGAAGGGGCTAGGTGACGCGATCCGACGTGTCTGCCTCGGCATAAAGTCAGATTGGTAAAGCTGCAATCGGCCGATCGGCTGCCGCTGGCTGATTGAACCTCCCTCTGCGACACGCTAAGTGCCCGCCACCTTCTTTCGCGAGACCGCCCCGTCATGTTCACCTTCCTGCTCGTCGTCCACGCCCTGATCGCCGCCGCGCTGGTCGCGGTGATCCTGATGCAGCGGTCCGAAGGCGGGGGGCTCGGCATGGGCGGCGGGCCGGCCGGGCTGATGACCGCGCGCGGCGCGGCCGATTTCCTGACGCGGGCGACGAC
>CAXTMX010000003.1:54426-60565 GCA_964245585.1 uncultured Sphingomonadaceae bacterium
CAGCACCAGATCACCGACGAAGCCGCCGAGATAGGCGACGACCATCCTGGCGACTTTGTTCGTGGTGATGAGCATCGGATTGGCCGCGCTGGCGACGGTCAGCCGCGGGCCGAGCGACATCGATGCGAGCCTGGCCCGGCCCGGCGGGACGATCGCGCCGGCGACGCTGCCGGCCGCCGCGCCCGATCCGCTGGCCGCCGCCGCGGCCGCGGGAGCCGAAGCGGCGAACGATCGCCGTCCGGCGAGCGTCCCCGTGGCCGCGCCGGTGCCCGGGCCCGGCTCCGCGCCGGCAAAGGCCGAGCGCACGGTCGCGCCAGTCGAGGTCAAGCCGAGCGGAAAAATCGCGCCCGCCACCACTCCCGCGCCGTCGCCGAAACCGATCACGACGACCGCCCCGGTGCAGCGCGCGCCGTCCACTCCTGTCCCCGCTGCGCCTGCGCCCGCTCCGCCGGCTCCTGCGGCGGCAGCTCCCGCGGCGCCGGCGACAAGCGTGCCGCTCGCGCAATAGAGCGGCAGCCAGAGAAATTTCGCGCCGACGATTCGCTGCCTTGCCCTGGGACGCATGCGGCCGTTAGACCGCTCTTCCCATGGCGCGGTTCATTTTCATCACCGGCGGCGTGGTCTCCTCGCTCGGCAAGGGCCTGATGGCGGCAAGCCTCGCGGCGCTGCTCCAGGCGCGCGGCTATCGCGTGCGCATCCGCAAGTTCGATCCCTATCTCAACGTCGATCCGGGAACGATGAGCCCGTACCAGCATGGCGAGGTCTATGTCACCGACGACGGCGCCGAGACCGACCTCGACTTGGGACACTACGAGCGCTTCACCGGCGTGCCGAGCCGCCAGACCGACAATGTCACCTCAGGGCGGATCTACTCGAATATCATCGCCAAGGAGCGGCGCGGCGACTATCTCGGCGCGACCGTCCAGGTCATCCCACACGTCACCGACGCGATCAAGGCGTTCGCGATCAACGAGACCGACGATCTCGATTTCGTGCTGTGCGAGATCGGCGGCACGGTCGGCGACATCGAGTCGCTGCCGTTCATCGAAGCGATCCGCCAGCTGCGCAACGACGTAGGACGGACCAATGCAGTGTTCGTCCACGTCACGCTGGTGCCGTTCATCGCGGCGGCGGGCGAGCTCAAGACCAAGCCGACACAGCACAGCGTGCGCGAGCTGACCGCGCTCGGCATTCAGCCCGACGTGCTGGTGTGCCGCTCGGACCGGCCGCTGCCGGCGAGCGACCGCGCCAAGATCGCCTTGTTCTGCAACGTGCGGCCCGAGGCGGTGATCCCGGCGCTCGACGCGGTCAGCATCTATGGCGTGCCGCTGCAATATCATGCCGAGGGGCTCGACCGCGAGGTGCTGCGCGCGTTCGGGATCGAAGGGTCGGCGCGGCCCAATCTGGCTCGCTGGGAGGATATCGGCGATCGTCTCGCGCATCCCGAGGGGGAGGTGACGATCGGCGTGGTCGGCAAATATGTCGGGCTGCCGGACGCATACAAGTCGCTCCACGAAGCGCTGGTCCATGGCGGCATCGCCAACCGCGTCAAGGTCAACATCCGCTGGCTCGATGCCGAATTGTTCGAGGGCGCGGGATCCGACATCGCCGCCCAGCTCGAGCCGCTCCACGCGATCCTCGTGCCGGGCGGGTTTGGCGAGCGCGGATCGGAAGGCAAGATCGCCAGCGTGCGCTTCGCGCGCGAGCGCAAGGTGCCGTTTTTCGGCATCTGCCTCGGCATGCAGATGGCGTGCATCGAGGGCGCGCGTCACACCGCAGGGCTGCCGCGCGCGTCGACCACCGAATTCGGCGCGACACCTGATCCGGTGGTCGGGCTGATCACCGAATGGGCGTCCAAGCGCGGGCGCGAGCTGCGCGATGCGGCGAGCGATCTGGGCGGGACGATGCGGCTCGGCGCCTATCCCGCGGTGCTGTCGGGCAATAGCCAGGTCGCGGCGATCTATGGCGGGAACGAGATCAGCGAGCGCCATCGCCACCGCTACGAGGTCAACATCCATTACCGCGAGCCTTTGGAGAAGGGCGGGCTGCTGTTCTCGGGCATGTCGCCAGACGGCGCGCTGCCCGAGATCGTCGAGCGGCCTGACCATCCCTGGTTCGTCGGGGTCCAATTTCATCCCGAGCTCAAGTCCAAGCCGTTCGAGCCTCATCCCCTATTCGCGAGTTTCATCACCGCAGCGGTGCACCAGAGCCGGCTGGTGTGATAAGGGATCAGGAACCCAATTTCCGTTCGGGCTGAGCTTGTCGCAGCCCTTTCCTTTCTGCGCGTAAAAGAAGGAAAGCCCTTCGACAGGCTCAGGGCGAACGGGCTGGGGGTGGGGAGATGCCATGAAAGCCGATGAACTCGCCGCCATCTTGCCGCCGCACACCCTGCTCTCGACGTGCAGCCGCGAAGAGCTCGAGGATCTGGTGAGCCGGGCGCGCGTGCAGACCATGCGCTCCGGCGAAACGATCCTCGAACAGGGCGAGGAAGGCGATACGCTGGTGATCCTGCTCGACGGCGTGGTGCGGGTCAGCATGGTCTCGGCCAACGGGCGCGAGATCATCCTCGATTATGCCGAGGCGGGCTGGGTGCTTGGCGAGATCGCGCTGCTCGACGGCGGCGCGCGGACCGCCTCGGCGACCGCGATGTCGCCCGGCAAGCTGCTGCGGCTGACGCGCGCGGCGTGCGAGGCGTGCATCGAGCGCCATCCGCGCATGGCGATCCGGATGATGGGCGGGATGGCCAAGCGGCTGCGCCAGGCCAACGACACGATCGAGGGCGACCGCGCCTTTTCCTCGGGGCAACGGCTGGCGCGGTGCCTGATGCGGCTGCATTCGGGCGGCGGGGAGGGCGAGCGGCTGCGCCACAACCTCAGCCAGTCCGAACTCGGCAATTTCGTCGGGATCAGCCGCGAGCACGTCAATCGTCAGCTGTCCGCCTGGGCCGACGCGGGCGTGATCGAGCTCAAGCAGGGCCGCATCAGCATCCTCGACGCGAGCTATCTGCGCGAGGTGGCCGACGCGGGAGAGTGACGCGCGCCAGACATGCAAACGCCCGGATCGTTGCCGATCCGGGCGTCGCGTGACGAATGCTCGTCAGCCCCAGTTGCTACCGGCCTGCGCTGCTCGTCCCCCAACGAGATCGCGGCTCGTAGCCTCCCCGAACCACGGCCGTTGCCTGTGTTCCGTAATCTTGACCTATGACAATATTCGGGGCTTGTCATCGCGCCGGAAGCAAGGTGAATCCGAAAAACACGACGATGTGACGATTCGGCAACAGCTGCCCGCGCTTGCCTCGCCCGGGTCCGCGCCATAGAGATCGCCGCCTTTCCTATCGCGAACGGAACCCGCTGCCCCATGCGCCTGTCCCGCTACCTGCTGCCCGTCGCCAAGGAAAGCCCGGCCGACGCACAGATCGTCAGCCACAAATTGATGCTCCGCGCGGGAATGGTGCGCCAGACCGCGGCGGGGATCTATGCTTGGCTGCCGCTCGGCCATCGGGTGCTGCGCAAGATCGAGCAGATCGTGCGCGAGGAGCAGGATCGCGCCGGCGCGGTCGAGCTGCTGATGCCGACGCTGCAATCGGCCGAGCTGTGGCGCCAGTCGGGCCGCTACGACGCTTACGGCCCCGAGATGCTGCGGATCACCGACCGCCACGAGCGCGAGATGCTCTACGGGCCGACCAACGAGGAGATGATCACCGCGCTCTTCAAGGATGCGGCGAAGAGCTATCGCGATCTGCCGCGTACGCTCTACCATATCCAGTGGAAGTTCCGCGACGAGGTGCGCCCGCGTTTCGGCGTGATGCGCGGCCGCGAATTCCTGATGAAGGACGCCTATTCGTTCGATATCGACGAGGCCGGCGCGCGCCACAGCTACAACCGCATGTTCGTCGCTTATCTGCGCACGTTCGCCCGCATGGGGCTGCGCGCGATCCCGATGCAGGCCGATACCGGGCCGATCGGCGGCGACCTCAGCCATGAATTCATCGTGCTCGCGCCGACGGGCGAGAGCGAGGTGTTCTACCATGCCAGTTGGGAGCGGCCGGCCGAGCTCGGCCAGGTCGACGTCGACGATGCGGGCGTGCTCCAGCAGGTCGTCGACGGGCTGACCGCCGATTATGCCGCGACCGACGAGAAGCGCGATCCGGCGCGAGAGGCCGCGGGCGGAGATCTGATCCGCCAGTCGCGCGGGGTCGAGGTCGGGCATATCTTTTTCTTCGGCACCAAATATTCGGCGGCGATGGGGATGAGCGTGCAGGGCTCCGACGGCCAGGCGGTAACGCCGCAGATGGGCAGTTACGGCATCGGCGTGTCGCGTCTCGTCGGCGCGATCATCGAGGCGAGCCACGACGACAAGGGGATCGTGTGGCCTGAGGCGGTGGCGCCGTTCAAGGTCGGGCTGATCAACCTGCGTGCGGACGATGCGGCCTGCGGCAAAGCGGCCGACCAGATCTACGGCAAGCTCGAGGCGGCGGGGGTCGAGGTGCTCTACGACGACCGCGACGAGCGCGGCGGGGCGAAATTCGCGACGATGGACCTGATCGGGCTGCCGTGGCAGCTCGTGATCGGTCCGAAGGGGCTTGAGAAGGGCGTGGTCGAGCTGAAGGCGCGCGTGGGCGGCGAGCGCGAGGAGCTATCGATCGAGGATGCGTTGGCGAGGCTGGGCCGGTGATGTGCCACCTCCGTCATTCCGGCGAAAGCCGGAATCCATGGATGCGGCCGGTTCGATGGACCCCGATCGTTCCGTGTCCGTGGATCCCGGCTTTCGCCGGGATGACGACGGAAACATGCGGGTGATCCTCTCGCGCTACGAGCGGATGATCGCGCGGCGTTATCTGCTGCCGGGCAAGGGCGAGGGGATCATCGCGATCGTCGCCGGGTTCAGCCTCGGCGGGGTGATGCTCGGCGTCGCCGCGCTGGTGATCGTGATGAGCGTGATGAACGGCTTCAGGGCCGAGCTGTTCGACAAGATCGTCGGGCTCAACGGCCATGCGGTGGTGCAAGGCTATGGCGGGCGGCTCGACAATTGGCAGGCGGTCCAGGCGGAGGCGCGCCGCACGCCGGGCGTGACTTCGGCGACCCCGCTGATCGAGCAGCCGCTGTTCGTCAGCTATGACGGGCGTTCGGAGGGCGTGCTGGTGCGCGGCATGCGGGTCGAGGATATCCGCGCCAACAAGACGATGGGCGACAACGTCAAGGCGGGGAGCCTGCGTGCGCTGCTGCCGGGCTCGGGCAATGTCGCGATCGGCGCGCGGCTGGCTGAGGCGTTGGGCGCGGACGTCGGCAGCGAGATCACGCTGATCAGCCCGCAGGGGCCGACCACGCCGTTCGGGACGGTGCCGCGGATGGTGCAATATCGTGTCGCCGCGATCTTCGAGGTCGGCGTGTACGACTACGACAATGCGTTCGTGGTGATGCCGATCCCCGATGCGCAGACGCTGCTGATGCTCGGCGACGCGGTCGGCATGGTCGAGGTGCAGACGGTCGATGCGGACAAGGTCGCTCAGATCCTCGCCCCGCTCGCCGCGAAGGTACGCGGTCAGGCGGTGGTGCAGGACTGGCGGCAGATGAACGCGTCGCTGTTCGAGGCGCTGGCGGTCGAGCGGGTGGCGATGTTCGTCGTGCTGTCGATCATCATCGTCGTCGCCGCGTTCAATATCCTGTCGTCGCTGATCATGCTGGTGCGCGCCAAGACGCGCGACATCGCGATCTTGCGGACGATGGGCGCGTCGCGTTCGGCGATGATGAAGATCTTCGTCGCGGTCGGGCTGTCGATCGGCGCGCTCGGCACGATCGCCGGGCTCGCGCTCGGCGCGCTGTTCCTGTTCTTCCGCCAAGGCGTGGTCAATTTCGTCCAGCTGGTGACGGGTCAGAATCTGTGGGACCCGTCGATCCGCTTCCTCACCGAGCTGCCGTCGCGGACCAATCCGTTCGAGGTGCTGGTGATCGTGACGATGGCGATGACGCTGTCTTTGCTGTTCACGCTCTATCCGGCGTGGAAGGCGGCGAGCACCGATCCGGTTCAGGTGCTGCGCTATGAGTGACGTCCTCGCGGTTACCGGGTTGCGCCGCGTGTTCCGCCAGGGCGAGCAGACGATCGAGGTGCTGCGCGGCGTCGATCTGAGCGTCGCACCGGG
>CAXTMX010000003.1:60575-71693 GCA_964245585.1 uncultured Sphingomonadaceae bacterium
GAGTGAGGCGGTGCTGACCATCCGCGGGTTGAAGCGCACCTATGTGACGGCGGCCGGGGACCTGCCGGTGCTGCACGGGGTCGATCTGGACGTCGCACCGGGCGAGATCGTCGCGCTGGTCGGGCCGTCGGGATCGGGCAAGTCGACCATGCTCCAGGCGATCGGCCTGCTCGAGGGCGGGTTCGAGGGATCGATCCGGATCGCGGGCGAAGAAGCGGCCAAGCTCGACGACGCAGGCCGAACGCGTTTGCGCCGCGACGCGCTCGGCTTCGTCTATCAGTTCCACCATCTGCTGCCCGATTTCGACGCGACCGAGAATGTCGTGCTGCCGCAACTGATCCAGGGCGCCGAGCGCGAGGCGGCGCGTGCGCGGGCAGCGGCGCTGCTCGGCGCGCTCGGGCTCGCGCATCGGCTGACGCATCGCCCGGCCCAGCTCAGCGGCGGCGAGCAGCAGCGTGTCGCCATCGCCCGCGCGCTCGCCCATCGCCCCGCGCTGGTGCTCGCCGACGACCCGACCGGCACTCTCGAAGCGGCGACCGCCGACGTGGTGCTCGGCGAGTTCCTGCGGCTGGTGCGCGGGGAGGGCTCGACCGCGTTGGTCGCGACGCACAATGAGCGGCTCGCGGCGAAGATGGACCGCGTCGTGCGGCTGCACGAGGGGCTGCTCGCCTGATTACAGACCGAGATGCGCCCTGAGCGCGGCGTCGATCCGGGTCTGCCACCCCTTGCCCGTAGCGCGAAAACGATCGAGCACGTCGGGCGAAAGCCGCAGCGTGACCTGGCGCTTGGTAGGTGCTTTCTGCGCCCCCCTGATCGAACGCCAGCGGTCGAGCACCTCCGCAGGAAGCACTTCGCTGGCCGGACGGGCATGCGCGAAATCCTCCTCCGTCCACTCCGGATTATCATCGTCGAAAACGACATCCTGATCACCGCCCATAGCGACGCATCTCCTTTTCCCGAGCCCGGCGGAAACTAATCGGTCGGACCATCCCATCACGAATTGTAAAGGCCAGGCAGTAGCCTTTGCCCTCAATACGCCCGAAGGCCCGAAATCGGGCTTCGCCATAAGCCTGTCGGTCATCGGCTCTCACTGCTGCCAGATCGAGATCCAGACTTATCGCGTCCGCCAGGGACAAGCGATGCTTCGCGCTGTGGCCGCGTCCTTGTCGGGATCGAACTCGATCGACACCAGGGATATGTAGCTACAATTTGCTCGAGGTAAGCCTTCCCCGAATCACATTCGCCTTCCATAGTCTCGCCATGCCCTCCGCTTCCTTCGTCCCCTTGCGCATCCTCTCCGCGTTCACGATGCTCGAGGGCGCGATCGATCCCAAGGCGATCGCCAAGCAGGCGCGCAAGCTCGGCTTCCCCGCCGCCG
This sequence comes from uncultured Sphingomonadaceae bacterium, assembly GCA_964245585.1. GTDB lineage: Bacteria > Pseudomonadota > Alphaproteobacteria > Sphingomonadales > Sphingomonadaceae > Solisphingomonas. The sequence continues at coordinate 61,954 of CAXTMX010000003.1, forward strand.
CCCTGACCGACCGCAACGGGCTCTATGCCGCGATGCCCTTTTCCGCGGCGTGCAAGGAGGCCGGGGTCCAGCCGATCATCGGGACGATGCTGGCGGTGGCCCGGCCGGTGGAGATGGGCGGCGCGGCGGAGGGCAAGCCGCCGGCGCTCGACTGGCTCGCGCTCTATGCGCAGGACGAGGCGGGATACGACAATCTGTGCGCGCTCGTCTCCGCCGCGCACCTTGGCCGGCCGATCCATGAGGAGCCGCACATCACGCTCGATGCGCTGGGCGAGCGCACGGCGGGGCTGATCGCGCTGACCGCGGGCGGGGAGGGCGCGCTCGCACGGCTGCTCGCGGGCGAGCAGGCCGATCATGCCGCGCTTTATGCCGACCGGCTGGCGGCGCTGTTCCCCGAGCGGCTGTACGTCGAGCTAGCGCGGCGCGGCGATGCGATCGAGCAGGCGGCCGAGACGGCGCTGATCGACCTCGCTTATGCGCGCGACCTGCCGCTGGTCGCGAGCAATCCGGCCTGCTTTGCCGAGGCGAGCTTCCACGCGGCGCACGATGCGATGCTGTGCATCGCGAGCTCGGCCTATGTCGACAGCAGCGAGCGTCGCCGCTCGTCGCCCGACGCGTGGATCAAGCCGGCCGACGAGATGGCGCGGCTGTTCGCGGACCTGCCCGAGGCGATCGCCAACACCGTGGTGGTGGCGCAGCGCTGCGCGGTGGCGGCGCCGCGGCGCAAGCCGATCCTGCCGAGCCTCGCGGGCGACCGCGACGCCGAGGCCGCGGCGCTGCGGCGCGATGCGCGAGCGGGGCTGGAAGCGCGGCTGAATGTCATCTTTCCTTTAACAGAAACCGCTGTCCCGGGCGAAGTCGAGGGACGTTCGACGGTCGGTGAAAGTCTACCGGTGGAACGTGTCTCGACTGCGCTCGACACGGCGGAGAAGAAAAAGGAGGCCTACCGCACCCGCCTCGAGTTCGAGGTCGAAGTGATCATCGCGATGGGGTTCGCGGGCTATTTCCTGATCGTCGCCGACTTCATCAAGTGGGCCAAGGAGAACGACATCCCGGTCGGGCCCGGGCGCGGATCGGGCGCGGGATCGGTGGTCGCCTGGGCGCTGACGATCACCGATCTCGATCCGCTGCGGCTGGGGCTGCTGTTCGAGCGGTTCCTCAACCCCGAGCGCGTGTCGATGCCCGACTTCGACATCGATTTCTGCGAGACGCGGCGCGAGGAGGTGATCCGCTATGTCCAGCGCAAATATGGCGCGGGCCAGGTCGCGCAGATCATCACCTTCGGCCGGCTGAAGGCGCGCGCGGTGCTCAAGGATACCGGCCGCGTGCTCCAGATGAGCTATGGGCAAGTCGACCGTCTCGCCAAGCTGATCCCCAACCATCCGACCGATCCCTGGACGCTCGAACGCACGCTCAACGGTGTGTCGGAGTTCGCCGCCGAATATAAGCGCGACGGCGAGGTGCGCCGGCTGGTCGATCTGGCGATGAAGCTTGAGGGGCTGCCGCGCCACGCCTCGACCCACGCCGCCGGCGTGGTGATCGGCGATCGGCCGCTCGATCAGCTTGTGCCGCTCTATCGCGATCCGCGCTCGGATATGCCGGTCACGCAGTTCGACATGAAATATGTCGAGGATGCGGGTCTGGTGAAGTTCGATTTCCTCGGATTGAAGACCCTGTCCGTCCTCCAGAAGGCTGGACAGATGCTGCGCGCCAAGGGGGTCGAGGCCGATCTCGACCGGCTCGAGTGGGACGATCCGGCGGTTTACCGCCTGCTCCAGAGCGGCAGCACGGTCGGCGTGTTCCAGCTCGAATCGGAGGGGATGCGGCGCACGCTCGCGGCGGTGCGGCCGACCTGCTTCGAGGACATCATCGCGCTGGTGTCGCTCTATCGGCCGGGGCCGATGGACAATATCCCGATGTTCGGCGCGCGCAAGAACGGGCGCGAGCCGATCGATTTTCCGCATCCGCTGCTCGCCGACGTGCTGAAAGAGACCTACGGCATCTTCGTCTATCAGGAGCAGGTGATGCAGGCGGCGCAGGTACTCGCCGGCTATTCGCTGGGCCAGGCCGATCTGCTGCGCCGCGCGATGGGCAAGAAGATCAAGTCCGAGATGGAGGCGCAACGCGCTGGTTTCGTGGCGGGCTGCGCGAGCGTCAACGGCATTGGCCCGGCGAAGGCCAACGAGTTGTTCGACCTGATCGACAAGTTCGCCGGCTATGGCTTCAACAAGAGCCACGCCGCCGCCTATGCGCTGATCGCGTATCAGACCGCGTGGTTGAAGGCGCATCACCCGGTCGAATTCTTCGCGGCCTCGATGTGCTACGACATGAGCCAGACCGACAAGCTGGCGATCTTCGTCGAGGATGCGCGGCGGATGGGCGTCCCGGTGCTCGCGCCGTGCGTCAACGCGAGCAGCGCCGAATTCGCGGTCGAAGAAGCCAATGGTTTTTGGGCGGTGCGCTTCGCGCTCGGCGCGCTCAAGGGCGTCGGCGAGAAAGCGATGGACCAATTGTGCGCCGAGCGACGCGCCAACGGCCCGTTCCGCAACCTCGACGATTTCGCCGCGCGGGTCGATCCGCGGCTGCTCAACCGGCGCCAGCTCGAAAGCCTGGCCGCGGCAGGCGGGTTCGAGTGCATCGTGCCGGCGAGCGGAGACAATGGCCGCGCGGCGGTGTTCGCGGTCGCCGAGACGATCCTCGCGCATGCGGCGAGCGCGGCCGAGGCGCGCGAGAGCGGGCAGGGCGGGCTGTTCGGCGAGGCCGGCGTGGCGCATGAGGCGATCCGCCTGCCGCGCGACGCGAGCTGGTCGTTGGCCGAGCGGATGACGCAGGAAAAGGAGGCGTTCGGCTTCTATTTCTCGGCGCACCCGACCGATCGCTACCGCCACCTCGCGCAGGCGCATGGCGCGAAGACCTTCGCCGAACTGTCCGCGCTCCCTGCGGCGGCGGAGAACGGGCGGTCGGCCGCGGTCATGGCGGCGCTGGTGGAAGAGGCGCGCTGGCGCACTTCGGCGCGCGGCAACCGCTATCTGTTGGCGACGATAAGCGACGCCTCGGGCCAGTTCATCGCGAGCTGCTTCGACGAGGCGGCGTGCGCCGATCTCGAGGGCGCGGCCAAGGCCAACGGCTGCGGGCTGCTCAACGTCGAGCTCGACCGGCGCGCGGGGGAGGAGACGCCGCGCGTCACGATCCGGCGAATCCAGCCGTTCGAGGGGCTGTCGAACAGCATGAAGCTGCGGATGGAGGTCGAGGTCGCCGATCCCGCGGCGATCCATGCGCTGGCAGCGCTGATGTCGGGCGCGCGCGGGGGGCGGGGCGAACTGCGGCTGCTCGCGCGGCTGGGCGACGAACGGGTCGAGCGCGTGCTGCTCGGCAGGGATTTCCTGCTCGATGCCGAGCTGGCGCATCGGGTCGAGCATCTGCCGGGCGTGCTCGGGGTGCACTTAGCGCAGGCGGAACCTCGGCTAGCTCTGGTGAGCTGACGCATAAACGAAAACCGCTCGGGCTGAGCTTGTCGAAGCCCTCTCCTCTTCGTGTGGCAGAAGAAGGAAAGCCCTTCGACAGGCTCAGGGCGAACGGGCAGTGGGTTCGTGCCTACTTCGCCGCTGGTTGCGTACCTCATAGGCCATCACCGCGGTCGCCACCGCCGCGTTGAGGCTGTCGGCCTTGCCCAGCATCGGCATCTTGACCAGCAGGTCGCACGCGGTCTCGTAATCGGTGGGCAGGCCCCGCGCCTCGTTGCCGACCAGAATGAAGGTCGGCGCGGCATAGCGCGGCGCCTGATAGTCGACGGCGGTGCGCAGGCTGGTGCCGACGAGCTGGCCCGGCCCGGTGCGCAGCCAGGCGAGGAATTCGTCCCAGTGGGCATGCGCGATCTGCTGCGTGAACAGCGCGCCCATCGACGCGCGCACCGCCTCGACCGAGAAGGGATCGACGCAATCGTCGATCAGGATCAGCCCGCCCGCGCCGACCGCGTCGCCGGTGCGCAGGATCGTGCCGAGGTTGCCGGGATCGCGCAGCGCCTGGGTGACGATCCAGATGTCGGCGGTAGTGCGCTCGAGCGAAGCGAGATCGGTCGCGAACTCGGGGTAGACGCCGATCACCGCCTGCGGATTGTCCTTGCCGGAGAGCTTGTGGAGGATATCGCGGCCGGTCTCGATCGCCTCGCCGCCGGCGGCTTCGACCGCCGCGGACAAACGGCGGACGAGCGGGTGGGCGGCGCTGTCGGCGGCGAAGAAGATGTAGCGCGGCAGCCTGCCCGCTTCCTCGGCCTCGGCGAGAATGCGCAGCCCTTCGGCGAGGAACAGGCCTTCGTCGCGCCGATGCTTCTTGTCGCGCAGCGAACGGACGCGCTTGATCAGCGGATTCGAAAAAGCGGTGATCTGGCGGGGCATTGTGTCATCCGTTCGTCCCGAGCGAAGTAGAGGGACGTGGGCCGGGAGGTGAAACGTGTCTCGACTTCGCTCGACACGAACGGAAGTATTGCCGGTTTAATCCTCGCCGAACTTGGCCTCGACCAGCTCGGCGAGCGCGGCGACCGAGGTGTCGGCGCCCTGGCCGGCGGCGGTGATCGTGACGCTGTCGCCCATCGCCGCGCCGAGCATCATCAGCCCCATGATCGAGGTGCCGGCGACGCTCGAGCCGTCCTTCTCGACATGGATCGAGACCGGCTGCTGGCTGGCGAGCGTGACGAACTTGGCGCTGGCGCGCGCGTGGAGGCCGCGCTTGTTGGTGATCCGGACGGTGCGCCGCACGGTCATGCCGCCGCCTCGCCGAGGATCTCGGACGCGACCGAGATATATTTGCGCCCCGCCTCGCCTGCGGCCGCGACCGCCGCCTTGACCTTCATCGCCTTGCGCGCGCCGTCGAGCCGGATCAGCATCGGCAGATTGACCCCGGCGATCACTTCCACCTCATTGGCCTTCATCAGCGAGATGGCGAGATTGGACGGGGTGCCGCCGAACAGATCGGTCAACAGGATGACGCCGTCGCCGCTGTCCACGCGGGCAATCGCCCCGGCGATTTCATTGCGGCGCGCTTCCATGTCGTCCTCCGGCCCGATGCAGACCGCGGCGATCGCCTCTTGTGGGCCGACGACATGCTCCATCGCGACGATGAATTCCGCGGCGAGCCGTCCATGCGTCACCAACACCAGGCCGATCATCACTTCACCCGAGATCCCGATGCGTGACCGTGGGGGAAAATCCGGCGCCGCGCAACCTTTCGGCGACGCGCTCCGCGACATGGACCGAACGATGCCGCCCGCCGGTGCAGCCGAAGGCGACGGTCACGTAGGATTTTCCCTCCTCGGCGTAGCGCGGCAGCAGCAGCAGGAGCAGCGCCTCGATCCGCTCGAGCGCTTCGGCATAGGCCGGATCCTCGGCGATATAGGCGCCGACCGCGGGCTCGAGCCCGGTCTGCGGGCGCAGCCGATCGTCCCAGTGCGGATTGCGCAGGAAGCGCATGTCGAGCACGAGGTCGGCGTTGCGCGGCACCCCGCGCGAGAAGCCGAACGACATCACCGCGACCGTCGTCGCGGCGCTGCCGGCGTCTTCGAACCGCGTGCGCAGTTCGTGTTGGAGCCCGTTGGTCGTCGTCTCGCTGGTGTCGATGACATGCTCGGCCTCGCGCCGCAGCGGCGCCATCAGCTCGCGCTCGCGGGCGATGCCGTCGGCGGCCGGCCGGTCGAGCGCGAGCGGATGGCGGCGGCGGGTGGCGGAGAAGCGTTGCGCCAGCTCCGGGCCGGCGCAGTCGAGGAACAAGGTCGCGACGTCATGGCCTTGCGCGCGCAGCGTGTGGATGCGCGAGACGATGCGCGCGCTATCGAACCCGCGCGTGCGGCTGTCGACACCGAGCGCGAGCGGTCGCTCTCCCTCGGGGGCGCCCTCGGCCGCCGGCGTGCCGAGCAGCCGGTCGAGCAGCGGCAAGGGCAGATTGTCGACCACCTCCCAGCCGAGGTCCTCGAACGTTTTAAGCGCGGTGGTCTTGCCCGCGCCCGACATGCCGGTGACGAGCAGGATGCGGCTCGGCCGGCTCGCCGGGTTCACCGCGACAGCCCGAACAGCGCCAGCGCCAGCTCGACCTTGATCGGCGCCGACGGCTCGAACGCGTCGAGCGCGATCGTCGGGATGGCGATCCCGGCGAGGGGGCGTCGCGGCAAGGGATCGGCGGGCATGCGCTCGACTTCGCCGTCGAGCGCGATCAGCAAGGCGATCGGCGCGCTCGGCTGGTGGGGCAGCTTGACGATGCCGATGCCGCGAACCTCGAGCCTGCCGGCGATTGTCGCGCGCGGACGGGCCACCAGCACGCCGCCCGCGGCGCGCAGGTCGCTGTAGTCGTCGCTGACGAGCTGCGCGCCACGATCGACCAGGCGCAGCGCAAGGTCGGACTTGCCCGATCCCGACGGGCCGGCCAGCAGCACCCCGCGCCCGCCGATCACGACGCACGACGCGTGGATTGTCTCGGAAGGCGTCGCCACGCCTATATGCTCGCCGCGGGCAGGCGGATCAGGAAGCGCGCGCCGGGCTCGCCGGGGCCCCGGTCGAGCGCCTCGATCGTGCCGTCATGGCCGGCGACGACGGCGCGCGCGATCGCCAGGCCGAGGCCCGAATGACGGCCGAATTCCTCGCCTTCGGGACGGATGCTGTGAAAGCGCCGGAAGATCGCCTCGCGCTGGTCCGGCGGGACGCCGGGGCCTTCGTCGTCGATCTGGATGCGCACCTCGTCGTCGACCCGCACCGCGCCGATCTCGACCAGCCCGCCCGGCGGCGAAAAGGAGACGCCATTGTCGATCAGATTCTCGATCATCCGCGCCAATCGTGACGGGTCGCCGAACACTACTGCGGTATCGGCATAAGGCCGGGCAAAGGCAACGCGCGCATCGCGATTCATGCCGCGCACCTCGCGCGCCGTCAGCATCGGCTCGATCAGTGCGCCGAGATCGACCCGTTCGAACCGCGCGCGCGACAGCTCGGCGTCGAGCCGCGAGACCTCGGCGACGTCGGTGATCAGCCGATCGAGGCGGACGACGTCGTCGCGGATCAGATCGAGCAATTGCCGGCGCAGCGCGGGATCTTCCACGCGCTCGAGCGCTTCGACCGCCGAACGCAGCGACGCGAGCGGATTCTTGAGCTCGTGGCTGACGTCGGCGGCGAAGGTCTCGACCGCATCGATCCGCTGGCGCAGCGCGAGGCTCATGTCGGACAAAGCGCGCGCGAGCATGCCGATCTCGTCGCGGCGCGAAGGCAAACGCGGGACGATCACCTCGCGCGCGCGCCCGAGCCGGACGCGCACTGCGGCGCGGGCCAAACGGCGCAGCGGACGCACGATCGTGCGCGCGAGGAACAGCGACAGCAAGATCGAGACGAGCATCACCGTCGCGATGACCATGCCGATGGCGAAGCGCTCGGCGCGGACCTCCTTGGTGATGTCGCGCGCGCTGCCGGTCACGAGCAGCAGATCGCCGCTGCGATCGGGCAGGGGCAGCGCGGTGGTCAGCACCGGCGTCTGATCGGGCGCGCGCCGCAGCCGCGATTCGAGCGGCGAGCCGGCGCGCACCGCGCGGGCCTCGTCCCACGCCGCGAGCGTGTCGCGGCGCGGCTCGGCGAATGGCTCGAGCGTCGGCGCGCCGACGACCGTGTCGAACGCGCGATCGAGGAAGCGGGCAATATGCTTCTGCCACGGCTCGCTGGTCGGATCGCGCAGACGATAGGTCGGCGCGCCGCGATCCCAGCTGTCGATAAGGCGATTGCCGCGCGGCCCGTAGATCCGCAGGCGCAGGCCGGTCGACGCGCCGAGGCGGGTGGCGAGCGCCGGGCGGGCGTCGCGCGACGCCGCGCTCAGCGTCTCGGCGATCAGCTGCGCCTCGTCGCCGGCCTGCTCGAGCCGCTGCTCGGCGAGGCGCGTGCGATAGGTGTCGAGGTAGAAGAAGCTCCCGGCCAGCATCGCCAGCGCAAAGACGTTGACCGCAAGGATGCGGCTGGTGAGCGACCAACGCGCGGTCCACGCAAGCATGAGGCCGTCTCCGGATGGAGGATCAGTCCTCGGCAAAGCGGTATCCGACGCCGTAGAGCGTTTCGATCGCCTTGAAGCCTTCGTCGACCGCTCGGAACTTGCGGCGCAGGCGCTTGATGTGGCTGTCGATCGTACGATCGTCGACATAGACGTCGTCCTGATAGGCAGCGTCCATCAGCTGATCGCGCGACTTGACGAAGCCCTGGCGCTGGGCGAGCGCCTCGAGGATCAGGAATTCGGTGACCGTGAGCGTGACGTCGCGGCCGCCCCAGCTGACGCGGTGGCGCGCCGGATCCATCTCGAGCCGGCCGCGCACGATATTCTCGGCGGGCGCGGTCTCGGGTGGGGCGCCAGGTTCCGCGCGCGCTTCGCTGCGCCGCAAGATCGCGCGGATGCGGGCGATCAGCAGCCGCTGCGAGAAGGGCTTGGCGATATAATCGTCGGCGCCGAGCGCGAGACCGAGCGCCTCGTCGAGCTCTTCGTCTTTCGAGGTGAGAAAAATCACCGGCAGCATGCTCTTCTCGCGCAGGCGGCGGAGCAGCTCGATCCCGTCCATCTGCGGCATCTTGACGTCGAGCACGGCGAGGTCCGGCGGATTGTCGACCAGCGCCTTGAGCGCCGTTACCCCGTCCGAATAGATGCGCACGCCGAAGCCCTCGGCCTGGAGCGCGATCGACACGGAAGTGAGGATATTGCGATCGTCGTCGACGAGCGCGATCGAGGCCGACATGCGTCGTCTTGCTTCCTGTGCCGCTGCTGGCGACTGCCTACAGCAGGGGTGCGCAGGCGGCAACCGAGCGGAAGAGGGTCAGGCGGGCTCGACCAGCAGGCAAGTGCCGTTGGCGCCGGTGACGCGGACGCGTGCGCCGATCGGGGCATCGGCGCCGCTCGCCGACCAGACACTGTCGCCGACGCGCACTCGGCCCGCACCGCCTTCGATCGGCTCGACCACCAGCACGAGCTGGCCGATCAGCCGTGCGGCGCGATCGTTGAGCAAGGGATCGCTCGACACGATCGGATTGTCGCGCAGCCACCGCCGCCCGGCATAGACCGCGGCGATCGCGGCGATGGCGAACAAGGTGAACTGGAGCGCCGTGGGCAGCCCGAACGCGAGCGTGACCAGCCCGGTGAGCGCCGCGGCCGCGCCGAGCCAGATCAGGAACACGCCGGGGACGAGCATCTCCGCCGCGCCGAGCGCCAGCGCGAGGATCAGCCAGCCCCAATGCGGCGCGATGTCCCAGCCGAACATCAGGCCTGCTCGAACGGGCCGGGGCGGCGCGGCTTCGGCGCGGGTGCCGGCGCATCGTTATCGCTCTTGCCGCCGCCGATTGCCTCGCGGGCGAGCTCGCCGATGCCGCCGAGCGTGCCCATCAGCTGGGTCGCCTCGACCGGAAACAGGATCGTCTTGGCGTTGGGCGAGGTCGCGAACAGGCCGATCGCCTCGACATATTTCTGTGCGATGAAATAGTTGATCGCCTGCGTGCTGCCGCCCTCGATCGCGTCCGACACCATCTTTGTCGCGGCGGCTTCGGCCTGGGCGGCGCGTTCACGCGCCTCGGCGTCGCGGAACGCGGCCTCGCGGCGGCCTTCGGCCTCGAGGATCTGCGACTGCTTCTGGCCTTCGGCGCGGTTGATATCGTTCTGCCGCGCGCCCTCCGATTCGAGGATCGAGGCGCGCTTCTCGCGCTCGGCCTTCATCTGGCGGGTCATCGCGTTGACGATGTCGG